>NZ_WJZM01000013.1:0-108125 GCF_021609545.1 Pseudomonas sp. PA-1-6B | reverse complement strand
CTTTTAATTTCTATTGTCTGTGATTCATCCACAGCTGGTTAAATTTTGTGCAAAGGGTTCTTTAGGAAGGGCGAAGTCCCTATACTTGCCGCCAAAGCTGTAGAACCCTTTCAACAAACAATTCCTGATTACCTACATAAGCAGGCACGAGGTGCGTGGTGGATTTCCCTTCCCGTTTTGAAGTGATCGTCATCGGCGGCGGTCATGCCGGTACCGAGGCAGCACTGGCGTCAGCACGCATGGGTGTAAAAACCCTGTTGCTGACGCATAACGTGGAAACCCTCGGTGCCATGAGTTGCAACCCCGCAATTGGCGGGATTGGCAAAAGCCATCTGGTCAAGGAAATCGATGCCCTTGGCGGGGTAATGGCGATGGCCACCGACAAGGGTGGTATTCAATTTCGCGTGCTCAACAGCCGCAAAGGCCCGGCCGTACGTGCTACCCGGGCTCAGGCCGACCGCATCCTGTACAAAGCAGCGGTACGCGAAACCCTGGAAAACCAGCCGAACTTGTGGATATTTCAGCAGGCCGCCGATGACTTGATCGTCGAGCAGGACCAGGTACGCGGTGTCGTTACGCAAATGGGTCTGCGTTTTCATGCAGATTCGGTCGTACTGACCACGGGCACGTTCCTCGGCGGACTTATCCACATCGGTATGCAAAATTATTCCGGTGGTCGTGCCGGTGACCCGCCGTCGATTGCCCTGGCAAAACGTCTGCGTGAACTACCGCTGCGCGTCGGCCGTTTGAAAACCGGAACCCCGCCACGCATTGATGGGCGTTCTGTGGATTTCTCGATGATGACCGAGCAAGCCGGCGACACGCCGATCCCGGTCATGTCGTTCATGGGTTCCAAAGAACAGCACCCGAAACAGGTCAGCTGCTGGATTACCCACACCAACACCCGAACCCACGAAATCATTGCCGCGAACCTTGATCGTTCGCCGATGTATTCCGGGGTGATCGAAGGCATTGGCCCGCGTTATTGCCCGTCGATCGAAGACAAGATCCACCGCTTTGCCGACAAGGAAAGCCACCAGGTCTTTATCGAACCCGAAGGCTTGACCACCCACGAGCTGTACCCCAACGGAATTTCCACTTCGCTGCCGTTCGATGTGCAAATCCAGATCGTGCAGTCGATTCGCGGTATGGAAAACGCGCACATCGTGCGTCCGGGCTACGCCATCGAGTACGACTACTTCGACCCGCGCGACCTGAAATACAGCCTGGAAACCAAAGTGATCGGCGGCCTGTTCTTCGCCGGCCAAATCAACGGCACCACCGGTTATGAAGAAGCCGGGGCCCAAGGTTTGCTGGCCGGGACCAACGCAGCATTGCGTGCACAGGGCAAAGACAGCTGGTGCCCGCGTCGCGATGAAGCCTACATCGGCGTATTGGTCGACGACCTGATTACCCTGGGTACCCAGGAACCGTACCGGATGTTCACATCTCGGGCGGAATACCGTCTGATCCTGCGCGAAGACAACGCCGACCTGCGCTTGACCGAAAAAGGTCGCGAGCTGGGCCTGGTCGATGACGCCCGCTGGGCGGCCTTCTGCAAAAAACGCGAAAGCATTGCGCTCGAAGAACAGCGTCTGAAAAGTACCTGGGTTCGCCCGGGCACGGAGCAAGGCGACGCCATCGCAGAAAAATTCGGCACGCCGTTGACCCATGAGTACAACTTGCTCAACCTGCTTTCCCGTCCGGAAATCGACTACGCTGGTCTGGTCGAAGTGACTGGCCAGGGCGCAGAAGACCCACAGGTTGCCGAACAGGTTGAAATCAAGACCAAATACGCAGGCTACATTGATCGCCAGCAGGACGAGATCGCTCGGCTGCGCGCCAGTGAAGACACCAAACTTCCTGTGGATATCGACTACACCGGAATTTCCGGGTTATCGAAAGAAATTCAAAGCAAGTTGGGGATAACTCGGCCGGAAACCCTCGGGCAGGCTTCACGTATCCCTGGCGTCACTCCGGCAGCCATCTCGCTGTTGATGATTCATTTGAAAAAACGCGGCGCGGGCCGTCAGTTGGAGCAAAGCGCTTGAGTTCGTTGGTCACCTCGCAACACGCCGAAGAGTTATCCACAGGAGCGCGCCAGTTGGGCGTAGTCCTGACCGAAGCCCAGCATGAGCTGCTGCTGGGCTACCTGGCCCTGTTGATCAAATGGAACAAGGCTTACAACCTGACCGCAGTGCGTGACCCAGACGAGATGGTGTCGCGGCATTTGCTCGACAGCCTCAGCGTGATGCCGTTTATCGAAAATGGCCGTTGGCTCGATGTGGGCAGCGGCGGCGGCATGCCTGGCATCCCGTTGGCGATCCTGTTTCCCGAGTCCCACGTGACCTGCCTGGACAGCAACGGCAAGAAAACCCGCTTCCTGACCCAGGTCAAACTCGAGCTCAAGCTGGATAACCTGCAAGTTATCCACAGTCGTGTCGAAGCATTCACGCCTGAACTGCCTTTCAACGGGATCGTGTCCCGGGCGTTCAGCAGCATGGAGAACTTCAGCAACTGGACACGCCACCTGGGCGACCGTGATACCCGCTGGTTGGCAATGAAGGGCGTTCATCCAAGCGACGAGCTGTTAGCATTGCCGGCAGACTTCCACCTCGATAGCGAACACGCCTTGGCCGTACCTGGTTGCCAAGGCCAACGCCATCTGCTGATACTGCGCCGCACGGCATGATTGGGAACACAAGCAAGAATGGCTAAGGTATTCGCGATAGCGAACCAGAAAGGTGGCGTGGGTAAGACCACCACCTGTATCAACCTCGCAGCATCCCTGGTCGCGACCAAGCGTCGGGTGCTGCTGATCGATCTCGATCCACAGGGCAACGCCACCATGGGTAGCGGTGTGGATAAACACGGCCTGGAAAACTCGGTCTACGATTTGCTGATTGGCGAATGCGACCTGGCCCAGGCCATGCACTATTCCGAGCACGGCGGTTACCAACTGCTGCCGGCCAACCGCGATCTGACCGCGGCGGAAGTGGTGCTGCTGGAAATGCAGATGAAAGAAAGTCGTCTGCGCAGCGCTCTGGCGCCCATTCGCGAAAACTACGATTACATTTTGATCGACTGCCCACCGTCGCTGTCGATGCTCACGCTTAACGCGCTGGTTGCCGCCGATGGGGTAATTATCCCCATGCAGTGCGAGTACTTCGCTCTCGAAGGCTTGAGCGACCTTGTGGATAACATCAAGCGGATTGCCGAGCTGCTCAACCCGAACCTGAAAGTCGAAGGCCTGCTGCGGACCATGTATGACCCGCGCCTGAGCCTGATGAACGATGTGTCGGCGCAGCTCAAGGAACACTTTGGCGATCAGTTGTACGACACCGTGATTCCACGCAACATCCGCCTGGCCGAAGCGCCAAGCTATGGCATGCCCGCGCTGGCGTACGACAAATCCTCGCGTGGTGCCATTGCCTACCTGGCATTGGCTGGCGAGATGGTTCGCCGCCAACGCCGTAATTCACGCACCGCTGCAGCCCAGCCAACTTAAGGAATCCCCATGGCCGTCAAGAAACGAGGTCTCGGACGTGGACTGGATGCACTGTTGAGTGGTCCGACCGTCACATCGCTTGAAGAACAAGCGGTGCAGGCCGACGAGCGCGAGCTGCAGCACTTGCCGCTGGACCTGATCCAGCGCGGCAAATACCAGCCACGACGGGACATGGACCCCCAGGCCCTGGAAGAACTGTCCAACTCGATCAAGGCCCAGGGCGTGATGCAGCCCATCGTGGTGCGCCCCATTGGCGGTGGCCGCTTTGAGATCATCGCCGGGGAGCGCCGCTGGCGTGCCAGCCAGCAGGCCGGCAAGGAAACCATCCCGGCGATGGTGCGCGATGTGCCGGATGAAACCGCGATCGCCATGGCGTTGATCGAGAATATCCAGCGTGAAGACCTAAACCCGATCGAAGAAGCGATTGCGTTGCAGCGTTTGCAGCAGGAATTCCAGCTCACCCAGCAACAAGTGGCTGAGGCAGTGGGCAAGTCCCGCGTCACCGTGTCCAACTTGTTGCGTTTGATCGCGCTGCCGGAAGTGATCAAGACCATGTTGTCCCACGGCGACCTGGAAATGGGCCATGCCCGTGCGTTGCTCGGTTTGCCGGAAAATCAACAGGTTGAAGGGGCGCGACACGTTGTCGCACGAGGCCTGACGGTGCGTCAGACTGAAGCGCTGGTGCGGCAGTGGCTCAGCGGCAAACCTGCACCGGTCGAAACCGCCAAACCTGATCCGGATATCGCGCGACTCGAGCAGCGCCTGGCCGAGCGCCTGGGCTCTGCGGTGCAAATTCGTCACGGCAAGAAGGGCAAAGGGCAATTGGTCATCGGATATAACTCCCTTGACGAGCTTCAAGGCGTCCTTGCCCACATCCGCTGAAACATTTGCTTATGTAGCGCGTGATCGGAAATCACTACCCGACAGTTGAATAGGGGCTGAACCGCCCCTATACTCTGCGCGCATTTTGTCGGCACAAATTATGCCAAGTTATTGATTTCCGGCAGCCGACCATTGAGGAGCAAGAGTGATGGAAACCCGCACGCCAAACACGTTGCCGTTCCATCGCTTGGCTGTTTTTCCGGTTCTACTGGCTCAATTTGTCATTTTACTGATCGCCGCATTGGCGCTTTGGTATTGGCATGGAGTCGTAGCCGGGTATTCAGGACTCTGCGGAGGCCTGATAGCCTTGCTGCCCAATATGTATTTTGCTCACAGGGCCTTTCGGTTTTCCGGCGCCCGAGCAGCCCAGGCTATCGTCCGGTCTTTTTATGCCGGCGAGGCGGGGAAACTGATTTTGACGGCAGTGCTGTTTGCACTGACCTTTGCAGGTGTGAAGCCATTGGCGCCGCTGGCTGTATTCGGCGTCTTCGTGTTGACCCAACTGGTCAGCTGGTTCGCTCCCCTGCTAATGAAAACAAGACTTTCGAAACCTTAGGGCGTTTGAGGCAACCATGGCAGAAACAACCGCTTCGGGCTATATCCAGCACCACTTGCAGAACCTGACCTTCGGTCAGCTTCCTAATGGCGGCTGGGGCTTTGCCCACACCGCAGCAGAAGCCAAAGAAATGGGTTTCTGGGCTTTCCACCTGGATACTCTGGGTTGGTCGGTCGCATTGGGTCTGATCTTCGTCCTGATTTTCCGCATGGCGGCAAAGAAGGCGACTTCGGGTCAGCCAGGTGCTTTGCAGAACTTCGTTGAAGTATTGGTCGAATTCGTCGATGGCAGCGTGAAAGACAGCTTCCATGGCCGTAGCCCGGTGATTGCACCGCTGGCACTGACCATCTTCGTCTGGGTGTTCCTGATGAACGCCGTCGACCTGATCCCGGTGGACTGGATTCCTCAGTTGGCCATGGCGATCTCCGGCGACCCGCACATCCCATTCCGTGCCGTATCGACCACTGACCCGAACGCTACCCTGGGCATGGCCCTGTCGGTGTTCGCGCTGATCATTTTCTACAGCATCAAGGTCAAGGGCATCGGCGGCTTCATCGGCGAACTGACCCTGCACCCGTTCGGCAGCAAGAACATCTTCGTTCAAGCTCTGCTGATCCCGGTGAACTTCCTGCTGGAATTCGTCACCCTGATCGCCAAGCCGATTTCGCTGGCTCTGCGACTGTTCGGCAACATGTATGCCGGCGAGCTGGTGTTCATTCTGATCGCTGTGATGTTCGGCAGCGGCCTGCTCTGGCTTAGCGGCCTGGGCGTAGTTCTGCAGTGGGCGTGGGCTGTGTTCCACATCCTGATCATTACCCTGCAGGCCTTCATCTTCATGATGCTGACCATCGTCTACCTGTCGATGGCGCACGAAGAGAACCATTAAGACCAGTCTCGACTAGTCTGATGTCCTTCCCGGTCAAACGGGAAGGTGGCCCAACAGGGCTATGAAACGATTTGTTTTACCGCTTTAAAATCTAAAAAACCTAAACCATACGACGTAAAAGTCGGGAGGAAAGATGGAAACTGTAGTTGGTCTAACCGCTATCGCTGTTGCACTGTTGATCGGCCTGGGCGCCCTGGGTACTGCCATTGGTTTCGGCCTGCTGGGCGGCAAATTCCTGGAAGGCGCAGCGCGTCAGCCAGAAATGGTCCCAATGCTGCAAGTTAAAATGTTCATCGTCGCCGGCCTGCTCGACGCCGTGACCATGATCGGCGTTGGTATCGCACTGTTCTTCACCTTCGCGAACCCCTTCGTTGGTCAACTCGCTGGCTAATCACTCGATTTTCGAGTGATTGGGGTGATGGACAACGAATGAGCGAGGTGTTGGCGTGAACATTAATGCAACCCTGATTGGCCAATCCGTTGCGTTCTTCATTTTTGTAGTGTTTTGCATGAAGTTCGTGTGGCCTCCGGTCATCGCGGCTTTGCACGAACGTCAGAAGAAGATCGCGGATGGTTTGGACGCTGCCAGCCGTGCAGCTCGCGACCTGGAGTTGGCCCACGAGAAAGTGGGTCAGCAACTGCGCGAAGCTAAAGCACAGGCAGCCGAGATCATTGAGCAAGCCAAGAAACGCGGTAACCAGATCGTCGAAGAGGCTGTTGAAAAAGCCCGCGTCGAAGCTGACCGTGTGAAGGCTTCGGCTCATGCCGAGATCGAACAGGAACTGAACGGTGTCAAAGACGCGCTGCGTGCCCAACTGGGTGCTCTGGCCGTTGGCGGTGCTGAGAAGATCCTCGGTGCCACAATCGATCAAAACGCGCACGCGGAGCTGGTTAACAAACTGGCTGCTGAAATTTAAGCGAGGGCGATCATGGCAGAACTGACCACGTTGGCCCGACCTTACGCTAAGGCAGCCTTCGAGCACGCCCAGGCCCACCAGCAGCTGGCCTCTTGGTCAGCCATGCTCGGCCTGGCTGCAGCAGTGTCGCAAGACGACACCATGCAGCGCGTGCTCAAGGCCCCGCGCCTGACGAGCGCAGACAAGGCCGCCACTTTTATTGAAGTGTGCGGCGACAAGTTTGATGTGAAGGTGCAGAACTTCATCCACGTCATTGCCGAAAACGACCGTCTCCCGCTTTTGCCGGAGATCGCCGCTCTGTTCGACCTGTACAAGGCCGAAGCAGAGAAATCGGTAGACGTTGAAGTGACCAGTGCTTTCGCATTGAACCAAGAACAGCAAGACAAACTCGCCAAGGTTCTCAGTGCACGACTCAATCGGGAAGTGCGCCTGCAAGCTTCGGAGGACGCATCGCTTATTGGTGGTGTTGTTATCCGTGCCGGCGACCTGGTTATCGATGGCTCGATTCGCGGCAAAATCGCGAAACTTGCCGAAGCATTGAAATCTTGAGTTTGAAGGGGCAGCAGAGCAATGCAGCAACTCAATCCTTCCGAAATAAGTGAAATTATCAAGGGCCGCATCGACAAGCTCGATGTGACCTCCCAAGCCCGTAACGAAGGCACTGTCGTCAGCGTATCTGACGGCATCGTGCGGATTCACGGTCTGGCCGACGTAATGTACGGCGAGATGATCGAGTTTCCGGGCGGCGTCTACGGTATGGCCCTCAACCTGGAGCAAGACTCCGTAGGTGCCGTTGTATTGGGCGCGTACACCAGTCTGGCTGAAGGCATGAGCGCCAAGTGCACAGGCCGCATCCTGGAAGTTCCGGTTGGTAAGGAACTGCTGGGTCGCGTAGTCGACGCACTGGGTAACCCTGTTGACGGTAAAGGTCCACTGGGCAACACCGAGACCGACGCGGTCGAGAAAGTTGCTCCAGGCGTGATCTGGCGTAAGTCGGTAGACCAGCCTGTACAGACTGGCTACAAGGCTGTCGATGCCATGATCCCAGTCGGCCGTGGCCAGCGTGAGCTGATCATCGGTGACCGTCAGATCGGTAAAACCGCTCTGGCGATCGACGCGATCATCAACCAGAAAGACAGCGGCATTTTCTGCGTCTACGTAGCCATCGGTCAGAAGCAATCGACCATCGCCAACGTAGTTCGCAAGCTGGAAGAAAACGGCGCCCTGGCCAACACGATCATCGTGGCTGCCAGTGCTTCGGAATCTCCTGCGCTGCAATTCCTGGCACCGTACTCCGGTTGCACCATGGGTGAATTCTTCCGCGACCGCGGTGAAGACGCGCTGATCGTTTATGACGATCTGTCCAAGCAAGCAGTGGCTTATCGCCAGATTTCCCTGCTGCTGCGCCGTCCACCAGGCCGTGAAGCTTACCCAGGCGACGTGTTCTATCTCCACTCCCGTCTGCTGGAGCGCGCATCCCGCGTTTCCGAAGAGTACGTAGAGAAGTTCACCAACGGCGCAGTGACCGGCAAAACCGGTTCCCTGACCGCACTGCCGATCATCGAAACCCAGGCTGGCGACGTTTCCGCGTTCGTTCCGACCAACGTGATTTCCATCACCGACGGTCAGATCTTCCTGGAATCGGCCATGTTCAACTCGGGCATCCGCCCTGCAGTGAACGCCGGTGTTTCGGTATCCCGTGTGGGTGGTGCCGCTCAGACCAAGATCATCAAGAAGCTCTCCGGTGGTATCCGTACCGCTCTGGCTCAGTACCGTGAACTGGCGGCATTCGCCCAGTTCGCTTCTGACCTGGACGAAGCGACCCGTAAGCAACTTGAGCATGGTCAGCGCGTTACCGAGCTGATGAAGCAGAAGCAATACGCCCCAATGTCGATCGCTGACATGGCGTTGTCGCTGTATGCCGCTGAGCGTGGGTTCCTGACCGACGTTGAAATCGCCAAGGTCGGCAGCTTTGAACAAGCGCTGATTGCTTACTTCAACCGCGATCACGCCGAATTGATGGCGAAGATCAACGTGAAGGGTGACTTCAATGACGATATCGACGCTGGCATGAAAGCCGGTATCGAGAAGTTCAAGGCCACCCAAACCTGGTAAGCCGCAGCGGGAGCCGCAAGGCTCCCGCTTGCTAACCTGATAGGTGTTACATGGCAGGCGCAAAAGAGATTCGCAGTAAGATTGCGAGCATCAAAAGCACGCAAAAAATTACCAGCGCCATGGAAAAAGTGGCGGTCAGCAAAATGCGCAAGGCACAAATGCGCATGGCTGCTAGCCGTCCTTATGCGGAGCGTATCCGCCAGGTAATTGGGCATCTGGCCAACGCCAACCCGGAATACCGCCACCCGTTCATGATCGAGCGCGCCGTCAAGCGTGCAGGTTATGTGGTAGTGAGCAGTGACCGTGGTTTGTGTGGTGGTCTGAATACCAACCTGTTCAAGGCCCTGGTCAAGGACATGGCGGTAAACCGCGAAAACGGCGTCGAGATCGATCTGTGTGTTGTTGGTAGCAAGGGTGCGGCCTTTTTCCGCAACTTCGGCGGTAACGTCGTTGCAGCTATCAGCCACCTGGGTGAAGAGCCGTCGATCAATGATTTGATCGGCAGTGTGAAGGTGATGCTGGATGCGTACCTGGAAGGCCGGATTGACCGCCTTTCCGTGGTATCCAACAAGTTCATCAACACCATGACCCAGCAGCCAACCGTGGAGCAATTGATTCCACTGGTGGCGACTCCGGATCAGGAACTCAAGCACCACTGGGACTACCTCTACGAACCAGACGCCAAAGAGCTGCTTGACGGCTTGATGGTGCGCTACGTGGAGTCGCAGGTGTACCAGGCGGTGGTCGAGAACAACGCAGCTGAACAAGCGGCGCGGATGATCGCGATGAAAAACGCTACCGATAACGCCGGTGATCTGATCAGCGATTTGCAGCTGATCTACAACAAGGCGCGTCAGGCTGCGATCACCCAAGAGATCTCGGAAATCGTCGGCGGCGCTGCCGCGGTTTAACGGTTCAAATATTCAGAGGATCCAGCTATGAGTAGCGGACGTATCGTTCAAATCATCGGCGCCGTTATCGACGTGGAATTTCCACGCGACAGCGTACCGAGCATCTACAACGCGCTGAAAGTACAAGGCGCGGAAACTACCCTGGAAGTTCAGCAGCAGCTGGGCGACGGCGTAGTTCGTACCATTGCGATGGGTTCCACCGAAGGCTTGAAGCGCGGTCTGGACGTTGTCGACACTGGCGCTGCCATCTCCGTACCGGTCGGTAAAGCGACCCTGGGCCGGATCATGGACGTACTGGGCAACCCGATCGACGAAGCTGGCCCGATCGCCACCGAAGAGCGCTGGGGCATTCACCGCGCCGCGCCTTCGTTCGCCGAGCAAGCAGGCGGCAACGATCTGCTGGAAACCGGCATCAAGGTTATCGACCTGGTTTGCCCGTTCGCCAAGGGCGGTAAAGTCGGTCTGTTCGGTGGTGCCGGTGTAGGCAAGACCGTAAACATGATGGAACTGATCCGTAACATCGCCATCGAGCACAGCGGTTATTCCGTGTTCGCAGGTGTTGGTGAGCGTACTCGTGAGGGTAACGACTTCTACCACGAGATGAAGGACTCCAACGTTCTGGACAAAGTGGCACTGGTTTACGGTCAGATGAACGAGCCGCCGGGAAACCGTCTGCGCGTAGCCCTGACTGGCCTGACCATGGCCGAGAAGTTCCGTGACGAAGGTAACGACGTTCTGCTGTTCGTCGACAACATCTATCGTTACACCCTGGCCGGTACTGAAGTATCCGCACTGCTGGGCCGTATGCCTTCGGCAGTAGGTTACCAGCCGACCCTGGCTGAAGAGATGGGCGTTCTGCAAGAACGTATCACTTCGACCAAGGAAGGTTCGATCACCTCGATCCAAGCGGTATATGTACCTGCGGATGACTTGACCGACCCGTCGCCAGCCACCACCTTCGCCCACTTGGACGCCACTGTCGTTCTGTCCCGTGACATCGCTTCCCTGGGTATCTACCCAGCGGTCGATCCACTCGACTCGACTTCGCGCCAGCTGGACCCGAACGTGATCGGCCAGGAGCACTACGATACCGCTCGCGGTGTTCAGTACGTGCTGCAGCGTTACAAAGAACTGAAGGACATCATTGCGATCCTGGGTATGGACGAGCTGTCGGAAGCCGACAAGCAGTTGGTAAACCGTGCTCGTAAGATCCAGCGTTTCTTGTCGCAGCCGTTCTTCGTGGCTGAAGTCTTCACCGGTGCCTCGGGTAAATACGTTTCCCTGAAAGACACCATTGCTGGCTTCAAAGGCATCCTCAACGGTGACTACGACCACTTGCCAGAACAAGCGTTCTACATGGTCGGCGGCATCGAAGAAGCGATCGAGAAAGCCAAGAAACTGTAATCCTGGCGCCCGGAAACGGGCGCTCATCAGGTTGAGGCAATCAGATGGCTATGACAGTCCATTGCGATATCGTCAGCGCGGAAGGGGAAATTTTCTCCGGTCTGGTAGAAATGGTGATTGCACACGGCGAACTCGGTGACCTGGGTATTGCCATGGGCCACGCGCCATTGATCACCAGCTTGAAGCCAGGTCCGATCACTCTGACCAAGCAAGGCGGGGAAAAGGAGGTGTTTTACATCTCTGGTGGTTTCCTCGAGGTTCAGCCGAACATGGTCAAGGTACTTGCCGACACCGTGCAACGTGCTGGCGACCTGGATGAAGCCTCCGCTCAGGAAGCCGTCAAGGCTGCCGAGAAGGCGCTGAACGAAAAAGGCGCAGACTTCGACTACAGCGCTGCTGCAGTCCGTCTGGCCGAGGCCGCAGCCCAGCTGCGTACTCTCCAGCAGATCCGCAAGAAGTAAGCGGCCACGCCGTTTTGCTTGATGCGTGATTGATTAAAAAGGGTAGCCTCGGCTACCCTTTTTCTTTTTTTGCAAAACACTTCTTTGGTCTGAACCCGGACCGCCCAGGATTGGTAGCCATTCATGTCTCTTGAAATCGTCATTCTCGCCGCAGGCCAGGGCACCCGCATGCGTTCAGCCCTGCCCAAGGTACTGCATCCGGTCGCGGGCAACTCCATGCTGGGCCATGTTATCCACAGCGCCCGCCAATTGGACCCACAACGTATTCATGTGGTGATCGGCCACGGTGCCGATGTGGTACGGGAACGCCTTGCCGCGGACGATTTGAATTTCGTATTGCAAGACAAGCAACTGGGCACCGGCCACGCGACCGCGCAGGCTGTGCCTTTCATCACCGCAGACACGGTATTGATCCTCTACGGCGATGTACCGCTGATTGAAGTGGAAACCTTGCAACGCCTGCTCAAGCACGTGGTGCCTGGCCAGATGGGCCTGCTGACCGTTGAGTTGGATGACCCTACGGGCTACGGCCGCATTGTGCGCAACGCCGACGGCAAGGTGGCTGCTATCGTTGAACACAAAGATGCCAGCGAAGCCCAGCGCGCGATTACTGAAGGCAATACCGGCATTCTCGCGGTGCCTGCCAACAAGCTCGCCGACTGGATGAGCCGCCTGTCCAACAACAACGCCCAAGGCGAGTATTACCTCACCGACGTCATCGAGATGGCCGTCAGCGATGGCTTGCTGGTCGCGACCGAGCAGCCACACCATCCGATGGAAGTGCAGGGCGCCAACGACCGCAAGCAACTGGCAGAGCTGGAACGTCACTATCAACTGCGCGAAGGCCTGCGCCTGATGGCTCAGGGCGTGACCCTGCGAGACCCGGCGCGTTTCGATGTACGTGGCGAAGTCACGGTGGGCCGCGACATCCTGATCGATATCAACGTGATCCTCGAAGGCCGCGTGATCATTGAGGACGGTGTGGTCATCGGCCCGAACTGCGTGATCAAGGACAGTACCTTGCGCAAAGGCGTGGTGGTCAAGGCCAACAGCCATATCGACGGTGCCGTGATGGGTGAGGGCAGCGATGCCGGGCCGTTTGCGCGCTTGCGTCCGGGTAGTGAGCTGGGGGCCCAGGCCCATGTGGGTAACTTTGTCGAACTGAAAAACGCTCACCTCGGCGAGGGCGCCAAAGTCGGTCACCTGACTTACCTGGGCGATGCCGTCATCGGCGCACGCACCAACATTGGGGCTGGCACCATCACCTGCAACTATGACGGTGCCAACAAGTACCAGACCACCATTGGCGAAGACGTGTTCATCGGCTCCAATAACTCGCTGGTTGCTCCCGTGACCATCGGTGATGGTTCCAACACCGCAGCGGGCTCGACCATCAACCAGGATGTGGATAAGTCCCAACTGGCCGTTGCCCGCGCTCGTCAACGCAACATCGACGGCTGGAAACGCCCGGTCAAAATCAAAAAGAGCTGAGTTATCCACAACTCGATAGGTTGAGACTCACTCCTGTGGGAGCTGGCTTGCCTGCGATAGCGGTCTGACATTCATCATGATGTCGCCTGACACGCAGCTATCGCAGGCAAGCCAGCTCCCACAGTTGTTTAGTGGCATGTCCGAAAGCTCTACAAAATGCCTTCCGCCTCTTGACGATCTTTCGCCAATAGGTTTTGATTGCCTTCGTTATCTTTCGAAACGAAACTTATCACTACCATGTCGAAACGAAACACCCCCCAACGACGCCACAATATCCTCACCTTGCTCAACGAACAGGGCGAAGTCAGCGTGGACGAGTTGGCCAAACATTTCGAAACTTCGGAAGTGACCATCCGCAAGGACCTTGCCGCCCTCGAAAGTAACGGCCTGCTCCTACGTCGCTACGGTGGCGCAATCACCATGCCCCAAGAGCTGGTGGGCGACGCTGCCCAGCCCATTTCGGCCTACAAGCGCGCCATCGCCCGTGCGGCCGTGAAGCGTTTGCGTGAGCACGCGCGCATCATCATCGACAGCGGCAGCACTACCGCCGCGATGATCCCCGAACTGGGCCATCAACCGGGCCTGGTGGTGATGACCAACTCCCTGAACGTGGCCCGCGCCTTGAGCGAACTGGAACACGAGCCGGTGCTGTTGATGACCGGGGGTACCTGGGACCCGCATTCGGACTCGTTCCAGGGGCAGGTCGCTGAGCAGGTGCTGCGTTCCTATGACTTTGACCAGCTGTTCATCGGTGCCGATGGCATCGACCTGCAGCGCGGTACCACTACCTTCAACGAACTGCTGGGCTTGAGCCGTGTGATGGCCGAGGTCGCCCGTGAAGTGGTGGTGATGGTCGAATCCGACAAGATCGGCCGCAAGATTCCCAACCTGGAACTGCCCTGGAGCAGTGTCCATACCCTTATTACCGATGATCGCCTGCCGCTTGAGGCCCGCGACCAGATCCAAGCCCGCGGCATTACGCTGATATGCGCGGCAATCATCTAGGAGAAGCACCATGTGTGGAATTGTTGGCGCAGTCGCCGAACGTAACGTTACTGCCATCCTGATCGAAGGCCTCAAGCGCCTCGAATACCGCGGCTACGATAGCGCCGGTGTGGCCGTCTTCACCAACGCCGGCAAGCTGGAACGCATGCGCCGCCCGGGCAAGGTCAGCGAGTTGGACCAGGCCCTGGCCGGTGAGCCGCTGGTAGGTCGCTTAGGGATCGCCCACACCCGTTGGGCCACCCACGGTGCACCCTGCGAGCGTAACGCTCACCCGCACTTCTCCGGCGACCTGGCGGTGGTGCACAACGGCATTATCGAAAACCACGAAGTGCTGCGCGAACAACTCAAGGGCCTGGGCTATGTGTTCACCTCGGACACTGACACCGAAGTGATCGCCCACCTGCTCAACCACAAGCTCAAGGACCACAGTGACCTGACCACCGCCCTCAAGGCCACGGTCAAGGAACTGCATGGCGCCTACGGCCTGGCCGTGATCAGCGCCAGCCAGCCTGACCGCCTAGTTGCCGCACGCAGCGGCAGCCCATTGGTGATCGGCCTGGGCTTGGGCGAGAACTTCCTTGCCTCCGACCAACTGGCCCTGCGCCAAGTGACCGACCGCTTCATGTACTTGGAAGAAGGCGACATTGCCGACATCCGCCGTGAAAGCGTGCAGATCTGGGACGTGAACGGTCAGTCCGTCGAGCGCGAAGCCGTGCAATACCGCGATGGCGCCGAAGCCGCCGACAAAGGCGAGTTCCGCCACTTCATGCTCAAGGAAATCCACGAGCAGCCGTCCGTGGTACAGCGCACCCTGGAAGGTCGCCTGAGCCAGAACCAAGTATTGGTGAACGCTTTCGGCCCGCAAGCCGCCGAACTGTTCGCCAAAGTGCGCAACGTGCAAATCGTCGCCTGTGGCACCAGCTACCACGCCGGTATGGTGGCGCGTTACTGGTTGGAGGAACTGGCCGGCATCCCGTGCCAGGTCGAAGTCGCCAGCGAGTTCCGCTACCGCAAAGTGGTGGTACAGCCTGACACCCTGTTCGTGACTATCTCTCAGTCCGGTGAAACCGCCGACACCCTGGCCGCCCTGCGCAATGCCAAGGAACTGGGCTTCCTCGGCAGCCTGGCCATCTGCAACGTCAGCATCAGCTCCCTGGTGCGTGAATCCGACCTGACCCTGCTGACCCAGGCCGGGCGCGAAATCGGCGTCGCCTCCACCAAAGCCTTCACCACCCAACTGGTGGGCCTGTTACTGCTGACCCTGTCCCTGGGCCAGGTGCGCGGCACCCTCGCCGAAGGTGTCGAAGCCACCCTGGTGGAAGAACTGCGCCGCCTGCCGACCCGCCTGGGTGAAGCCTTGGCCATGGACAGCACCGTGGAAAAAGTCGCCGAGCTGTTCGCCGACAAGAACCACACCCTGTTCCTGGGCCGTGGCGCGCAATACCCGGTGGCGATGGAAGGCTCGCTGAAACTCAAGGAAATCTCGTACATCCACGCCGAAGCCTACCCGGCCGGTGAGCTCAAGCACGGCCCGCTGGCCTTGGTGGATGACGACATGCCGGTGGTTACCGTGGCGCCGAACAACGAACTGCTGGAGAAGCTCAAGTCCAACCTGCAGGAAGTACGCGCCCGTGGTGGCCAACTGATCGTTTTCGCAGATGAAAAAGCCGGCATGACCAACGGTGAAGGCACCCACGTCATCAACATGCCGCACATCCACGACACGCTGTCGCCGATCCTCTACACCATCCCGCTGCAGTTGCTGTCGTACTACGTTGCCGTGCTCAAAGGCACCGACGTTGACCAGCCGCGTAACTTGGCCAAGTCGGTGACGGTGGAGTAAGCCTTACTGACGTACCCAAAAGGGGCTGTTTAAACAGCCCCTTTTTTGTATTTTGAATTCGCTCAATTCAAGGTTGGCTATTTCAGTTAAGCGCAGCTCCTGTGGGAGCTCCATCGGGTTTGAGAAAGGGGTGGGTCAGGTCCACCAGTAGCGCACGAGATGAAAGAAGATCGGCGCCGCAAAGCACACCGAATCCAGCCGATCCAACATCCCGCCGTGTCCTTCGATCATGTGCCCCCAGTCCTTCACACCGCGGTCACGCTTGATCGCCGACATCACAATCCCTCCCGCAAACCCCAGCAAGTTGATCAGCAGCGCGATCAGAAACGACTGCCAGGGATTGAACGGTGTGGTCCACCACAGCGCCGCGCCGATCAAGGAGGACAGCAGAATTCCGCCCACAAACCCTTCCACGGTTTTCGATGGCGACAGGTTGGGCGCGATCTTGTGTTTGCCGAACAGCTTGCCGCACACGTACTGCAACACGTCCGACAGTTGCACCACGATCACCAGATAGGCGATCAGCAGCAGGTTACGGCCTTCGTAGCCCGGTATGTCCAAAGTCAGTAGTGCCGGGACGAAAGACACGCAGAACACGGCGATCATCAGCCCCCATTGCACCTTCGATGCACGTTCCAGAAAGTGCGTACTGTCGCCGCCCAGGGACGCGAGGATCGGCAGCAGCAGGAACACGTACACCGGAATGAAGATCGAGAACAGCCCATACCAGTCGGCGTAGATAAGCAGGTATTGCAGCGGCAGGGCCAGGTAGAACGCGGCCACCAGAGCCGGGTAGTCGCTGCGTCGGGTGGGCGTGAGGGTGAGGAACTCGCGCAGGGCGTAGAACGACACCGCGTAGAACAGCAGGATCACCGCGCCGGTGCCGAGCCAGAACGCGATGCCGATCACCACCACCATCACCCACCAGGCGTTGATGCGGGCGTTGAGGTTGTCGATCACGGCATTCGGGCTGCCACGGGTGCGCAGCTTGAGGATCAGGCCGATCAGCGAGGCGATGATCAGGATCGCGCCGATGCCGCCAAATAACATCAGGGTTTGGCTATCCATCTCAGGAATGCTCCGGGGCAAGGGCGAGCAGGGCGTCGCGGCTGCGGGCAAGGAAGTCGGCTTTGTCTTCGCCTTCTTCCAGTTGCAGGGGGGCACCGAAGCTGGTGGTGCATAACAACGGTAGCGGTAATACGCGGCCCTTGGGCATAACCCGGTTCAGGTTGGCTATCCACACAGGGACCAGCTCGGCCTGTGGGTAACTCTTTGCCAGGTGGTACAAACCGCTTTTGAACGGCAGCAAGCCATCCTCCAGATTGCGCGTGCCTTCGGGAAAAATGATCAGCGAATCGCCGCCCTCCAACGCCGCAAGCATGGGCTGCAATGGGTTGTCCACAGGGTCCTTGCGCTCACGGTCGATCAGCACGCCATTGAACACTCGATTGATGATGTAGCGGCGCAGCGCACTCTTGTTCCAGTAATCACTGCCGGCCACCGGGCGTGTGAATTTGCGCAGGTTCTGCGGCAGTGATGCCCACACCAGGACGAAGTCGCCGTGGCTGCTGTGGTTGGCGAAATAGATCCGCTGCACCGGGACCGGCGCGCACCCCAGCCACAGGCTGCGGGCGCCAGTGACGGTGCGGGCCATGGAAGTAATCAGCGTGGCGACCACGGGTTCGAACATGGGAATTCCTTATCCGGCGAAAGGTAGCCAAGGGCTGGCGAGAATGACGCCCAGGGTCAACAGCGCTTGCGCGCCCAGCAGCCAGGCTTGTTTACGCAGCAGTTTGAGGGCGCCGCGACGGCGTTCAGTCCATGGCCGACCGGCTCGCTTGGGCGATTGCAGGCCAAGGGTTTGCAGGGCCTGGTCCAGGTCTGGCGTGCGGGTGGTGTCGCGAGCGAGCAGGGCGAACAGGTCGGCGTCAAAGGCCACCCGCAGCGCCCAATACTTTTGCAGCAGGCCCAGCACGATCATCCAGAGGGCCAACAGCAGACAAATGGTGGAAATGCTGGCCAACAGCAACTGGGCGAGGCCGAACAGCACGCCGAGCAGCGTCAGTCCTGTGGATAACTGGTCCAGTGATCGGCCACGGCGCAACAGGCTGGCGACAATCTGGAGTTCCATATCAGCAGGCATTTGGCAAACCCTCCAATGCTTGACGGTGTTCGGGGTGCAGGACCACATCGGCCCGCGCTGTACGAATAATAGCCAGCGCTTGCTCAACCGTGGTGGCTCGCCCCGTGTTCAACAGCCAGGCGGCGATGGCGGTGGCGCTGCGTGAGTAACCGAGGGCACAGCACACCAACAGGGGGCCGCTCGCTTGCAGGCGTTCAATGGCGTGGGCCGCTTTCAAGCATTCGTCGGGGGTTGGGGCGATCAGGTCCAGCACGGGCACGCAGGCGTAAGCACGGCCCTGTGGATTAATCGGCAGCTCGGCGCATAGGTCGACAATGGCCTTGAATGAACCCAGCTCGCGGGTGGCAGGAATACGCCCGAGCCAGACGTTATCCACAATCGGATCGGCCTGAGGATGTTTGCGCGTCCACAGCCGCGAATTGATCCAGGCGCCCGCCAGATAAGGTGCATATAACCAGCGTGCCGCAGGCGTAAGGTGGCCATCCTCACGTTTTTGAAAGCCCGATGCGCCGAGTACGAGGTAGTTGGCCGTGATCAACCCCAGAGAAACCGCCGGCCATAGCAGCCATAGCCAAGCGCCACCGCATACGCAGGCCAGCACTGTCAGTATCACTGCGCCCAGCCCATAGCGTATCCCTAGCCGCCATCGTTGGTTATCCCGCGTCAGCCGTGCATTCAGTAAGGGGCTCGGGTGCGCCACCGGCCATAACCACACGCACAACCACCCCGCGAGGGCGCCTGTGGGTAAGTCGATAAAGTGATGTTGATAAGTGGTCAGCACCGAAACCCCGATTAGCGCGAACCAGCCGTGCACCACCCAACGCCAGAATCCTTGAGTATGCCGTTGGTACATGACCCACAGGATCACCAGCAGCGCGATATGCAGCGAAGGCGCCTGGTTGAAGGGCTTGTCAAAACCGGCCAGCACCGCAAACAACCAACCGAACACACCGTCCAGTTCCGGCCGCTCAAACGTGAAGCGCAGTGGCCAGATCAGGAAGCAACTCACGGCTATCACCTGCGCACTCAGCAGGCGCAGCGCATGCTGTTTGAGCTCATGACGCGTGTTGGGTAGCAGCAACGAGAAGCCGTAAAGCAGGTCGATGGACCAATAGGGTACGATGGTCCAGGCCCAGAATGGCATGCGTGTTTCCCAGCCGAACACCAGCGTGCCGACGTCGCTGCGCTGGCTGGTGACCCAGGTGGCAAAGCCATAGGTGCTGAAAAACAGCGGCGCCAACAGCAGCAGCCAAAGCACCGCAGGTTTCAATAAACCGGGTTCGCGCATGTTCAGATCTTCTGTGCCAGGGACACGGTGAAAATGCCCCACTCATCCACGCGCTGGGTGATCTTGCGAAAGCCCGCTGCTTCGACGAGTTGGTCCATTTCCGCCTGGCTGCGCCGGCGCATCACCCAAGCCTGGCCCTGACGGTGGCTGGTGAGCGCACGGGCAATCAGCTCCAACTGCGGGTGCCACGGTTGGCCGGTGTAGACCAGGTAACCACCTGGCTCCACGGCTTCGGCCAGGCCCGCCAGTGAACCGCCGACCATGGCGTTATCGGCGAACAATTCGTACAGGCCGGATACCACGGCCAGGGTCGGCTTGGGGTCCAGGGCGGCCAGGTCAGCGCGGTCGAACGCATCGCCTTTGACGAATTGGGCGATGTCCCCCAAACCCTTTTCGCGAATCAGCGCGCCACCGTCGCGCACGTTGATGTCGCTGTAGTCGCGCAGCAGGATCGATTCCGGCAACGGCGATACGCCTTGCAAGGCTTCCAGGATGTAGCGCCCGTGGCCGGCGGCGATGTCGACAATCCGTACTTCGCGCTGGTCGTCACGCAGCTTGGCCATGGCCAGGCGCAGCAGCTCTTCGACGTTCAGCTTGCGCTGGCGAATACCGCGCCAGCCGATGGAGTTGAGGTAGTTGCTATCAATCATGCGCCCCAGCGCCCCTTTGCCGGTGGGCGTGTTGCGATACACGTAATCCAGGGTACTGCCGGAGTCGAAGCCGGTATCGAAGCCCAGCTTCACCCCATCTGACAGGTTCTTGCCCAGGCCCATGCTGGCGCGGGTTATGCGCCAGTACAGGTCGCGCAGTGAATTGCGTGGCAACGGCGCGGCGAGGGATTCGGATTCGGCGCACGTGGCGCCAAGTTTATCTGCATCCAGTAAAGAAGCGCGGTCCAGCGGGTGGGCGAAGTTCTGCAAGATAAAGCGCTTGGCGCTGCTCACAGCCACGGCGCGATCACGTTCGCCGAGGGTGTCGTGGAAAAAGCCGGGGAGGATATGCAGCTCTTTTTTAAGGCTGCCGAGGCGGTCGAAGAACAGCTGCTGGGGTTTACGGTGCACCACAAGGTCGGAGCCCGAAATAAGCAGTTGGGTCGGCACCTGGATCGCCTGGGCGTCGGCGACAACCCGGTCGGCCGCTTCGTAAAGGCCCAGCAGCACATTCACCGAAATGGCCTTGGTGATCAGTGGATCGCTGTCGTAGGACGCCACGCGTTCGGGGTCATGGCTGAGGAACTTGGCCTTGACGTAGCTGTTGACGAAAAAGTTGCCACGAAACTTGCGCATCAGTGCCAGGCCGGGGCGGGCGAAGGGCACGTACAGCTTGACCTTGAAGGCTGGCGAGGCGAGCACCAGCGCGCGGATCTTCGGCGCGTAATCGTGGACCCAGGTAGCTGCGATCACCGCGCCGACGCTTTGGGCGATCACGGCGAGGTTTTGCTCTTCGATGCCGTAGGTGGCACCGACGTGGTCACAGAAGGTCTGAACATCGCGGGCACTGGTGGCGAAGCTGGGGCTGTCGCCACGTTCTCCGGGGGATTGGCCGTGGCCACGGGCATCCCAGGCGAAGAAGTCGAATTCAGGCAGGCCCAGTTCATCCACCAGGTGGGCAATACGCCCCGAGTGCTCATGGCCGCGATGGAACAACAGGATCGCCTTGCGCGGCCCGACACCTGCCATGGCCGGCCAGTGCCGATAGAAAAGCTCGACGCCATCATGGGTACTGAAGGTGTGCTGTTGCTGTTCGCGCATCGCAAAATCCTTATGCAGAAGGGAGAGATTGTTGTTCTTTGAGGCCCTGACGCACCCGGTTGACCAAGGTATAGGCGAGCAGGGCGGCGACCAGCCACATCACCGCCTCCACCCAACCGGCGCCGAGCCAGCCCAGCGCCACGCCCGTGGCCAGCACCCCGAGCACGAACGCCCGATCACTCTTGCCCATGGGCCCGTCATAACGGCGCGACGCGCCCACCATCGGCCCCAGCACCCCGGCGTATTCGCTGAATATCGCAAGCAGCGTCACCAGCAGCACCGGCGCCAGGCTCACATCGGGGATCAATGCAAAGGGCAGGATCAGCGCGCTGTCGGCGATCACATCGCACAGTTCATTGAGATAAGCACCGAGGCGCGACTGTTGGCCGAAGTCCCGGGCCAGCATGCCATCGATGGCATTGAGCGCCATGCGCACAATCATCCACAGCGGGATCAGTGCAAACAGCCAGAGGTGTTGGGCAAAGCCCGCGATCAACAGCCCCACCAGCAGGGAAACAACCCCGGCCAGCACGGTGATCTGGTTCGCGGTGGTGCCGTTGTCATAAAGGCGCTGCACGAGAGGCCGCAGCAGGTTTTGAAAACGCGGTTTGAGTTGGTAGATGGAAATCATGGGGGTGACGCTTCCTTGTCCGTGAACCCGCGAAAAACTGTCTGAAGAACTGTCTGAAGTGTGCCGACTAATCGCAGCCGACACCAGTGATGGCTCGTGTTTATAGGGGGATTAGTCACGCTCTTGAGCATAATCAATCACCGCTTGTGGGAGCGTCCTATGGGGCCTCAACAGCAGGTGATCGAGTTCGTGTCTATAGTTACATCTCTACACACGCAGAGGGTCGCAAATGTCTTCGACTTTGCACCGACAGACACCGACTCTGAGGGTGACAGACGCGCGTAGGTTGCAAGTAGCGGTCGTTGCGTATCACCGACAGACATTAGACGAGGCACTGCAGGCACGTACCGAAAGGTATTCGCGCGATGTCCTTGGTCGAGTGCATGCACAATGGGACACGCGATTGTGGGCAACGGGTGGTGAAACAGGGGAGCCCAACCAAGTTATGACCCATAGTCTGTCGGGCCAGCTGTTGCGTGTTGAAAGCGTAGATGCGGGCTGGCGTGTCAACCTTGTGGGCGACGCAGCTCAAACGCTGCATAGTTGGGATGGGCGGGGTACTGTCCGGCGGGTGTGCTATGACTCCCAAATACGTCAGGTTAGTGTGAGCGAAGAGTCAGCGACCACTCTCCAGACCTTCGTCGAGCGGCTGACGTACGGATCATCGACTGAAATGGGCAATCGTTGCGGTCGGCTGGTTCGGCATGACGATGGGGTCGGCAGCCAGGTTTTTGTCGATTACGGTTTGCTGGGGCACGTTGCAGGCCAGACTCAACAGTTTCTCAAGGCATTGGTACCCGCGGATTGGCCTGAGTCTTTGGATGAGCGCGACGCGTTATTGGAGACAGATCATCAAGGCGCGGCAATGCGGTATCTCACGCAATGGCATCACGATGCGTTGAATCAGTTGCTCCGCCAAACCGATGCGTTGGCGAATGTGCAGAGCCATTGCTACAACGTGGCGGGTGAACTGGTTCAATCCAGTCTGACTGAGGATGGAAAACCGGAGCAATTGCTGCTCAGCGCGGTCCGCTATAACGCTTGTGGTCAAGTCGAATCCCAACTGGCGGGTAATGGTGTCATTTCCCAGCCCGGCTACGACGCCCGCAGTGGGCGACTACTACGACTGAACACAATCCGGCAGGATAAAGTACTCCAGGACCTACATTATCAGTGGGACCCCGTGGGTAACCTGCAATGCTTGGAGGACCGGGCACAACCAACCCAATGGTTTGATTCTCAAAGAATTGTCCCCGTTAGCACTTATCGCTACGACACGCTTTACCATTTGATTGAGGCCACCGGACGGGAAAGCGTCCTGGCCGGCATTCAGCCTGGCCTGCCCGGTGTTGTACTACCAGGAGGAGGTGACGCGAGTCGGTTGCGTAACTACACGCAGGTTTACACCTATGACCTCGGCGGAAATCTAATCACGCTCAAGCATGGCAGCGAACCCTTGCGCATGATGAAGACAGCCGAGCGTAGTAATCGAAGCATGTATATGGCCGATGAGATGAATCCACCGGATTTAGCCAATGGGTTTGATGCAAACGGCAATTTGTTGATGTTGGACGGCGCGCAGAGGATGACATGGGACGCCCGTAATCAATTGCACCAAGTCACCCAGGTGCTGCGCAAGGCGGGGCCTGCGGATAACGAACGGTATTTCTACCATGGCACTGGGCAGCGTGGACGCAAGGTACGAGTGTGGCAGGCAAAGTCTGTTGAGCATGTGGCCCAGGTCATGTATCTGCCGGGTTTGGAGATACACAGCGATACGGCGACGGGAGAAGTCCTGCATGTCATCAGCGTGGCGTTAGGGCGCAGTCAAGTTCGACGGTTAAACTGGCGAGCGAACGGTCGCAAGAGACTACCTGTCCCACAGTGGCGCTACAACGTTGATGACCATCTGGGCAGCGTTGCGTTGGAACTCGATGAATATGGCGACGTGATCAGTCATGAGGGGTATTACCCCTTCGGTGGTACGGCGTGGTGGGCGGCCAGAAGTCAGACTCATGTTAATGGCAAGACCATCCGTTATTCAGGCCAAGAGCGGGATGCGACCGGATTGTACTATTACGGTTCGCGTTACTATGCGCCATGGCTGATGCGCTGGATCAACCCGGATCCCTCGGGCGAAATCGATGGGCTGAATCTGTATCGAATGGTCCGAAATAATCCGCTCCGGTATCGAGACCACGATGGCAGGGCTCCGGAAGTCGCCGACGACTATTCGGATAATTCCTCCAGTGCCCATGTTCCGGCTTATCGACAGAATCCAGAGACATTCCGGCGTCGTGACGTGGATGCTCACGTCGCCGCCGAGCGCCGGGACGCCGTGGAGAGGAGCATGACTCACCGTATGTATGGCGAGCACCGCGTTGAGTCTACTTACACGTCTGCTTCAATCCCAGGCAGGTATCGGTTCAGAAACGAATTCTTGCCCGGCCGCTGGCGCTTGATGGAAAACTACCGTGCGCCAGTAGAGGGGCCCAATGCTACCGACGTTACCTGGCATCAGTATGAAATGATTTCAAGGCATAACAATTTTTACGGTGTTTTACCGCAAGCCATTGTGCGCTGGAACGTTCAAAACAATGAGGCTCTGCTTGCTACGCAGCAGCAGGAAGGCATGCTGGAGCGGTTTTTGGCCAGTGAGGGTAATGGCCGTTCAACTCAGAGAATCATGACTGCTTTCGGCCTGCGCGCTACGGGTATCACGCGACAGGAAGTTTACGATTATCAACTGGGGGCGGACGTTGACATCATAGAGGTTCATGTCGAGCCTCAGCCTGTTCTCGAACCCGCTCCGATGGTTAGGAGCCCGTCCCTGGAGGCTTTGACTCGAGCAGTAGAGCGAGACTTGCGCCGTGCGGCGCGCAACCCTGTCTCACGGGTTGCCCATCGTGTTTGGCGAAACATGCGTAGAGTCATTCAAGGTAGCAGTGCCCGACGTGCCCTGAGGTAACTCTGTGAAGGCCGGACAGCCGACGGATATTTTGCGAGTGCTCCTCGACCTAAATGTGCGAACGGGGTTGAGAACAAAAATTTCACGCTTCGTGTTATATCGTAACGAATTGTGTGCAAATGGGCGTTGAGCAGATGCAAGTGGATCTAGAGGCTGGCGGGGCTTCGGTTGAAGGCCTCGCGCGTTTTCAGCAGGGGCTGTTCCACGCCCGTCGATTGCGCCAGGCCGGTATCGGCCTGACAACCCTGGCCCTCAGTGGTTGGATATTGGCGCTGTTCGTAGCGTTGTTTGCACCCGTGTCGATCTGGCCGGTGGTATTGATCAACTGCGCGTCGGCCTTGCTGCTGCTGGTGGCCGGCTTGCAGTCGGCCTGGTGGGTGGCCGATTGGCGTGCCCAGGCGCTGGAAGTGCCGCGCGGTGAAGCGGTCGAACAATCCATCGAGCCCACACCCTGGCATAAGGGCCTGATCAACCGGTTCGGCAACGGCCTGTTGGCGCAGATTGGCGCACCGGTGCTGTGGTTGGGAGGCTGGTCGTTGCTGGCGCTGGTCAGCATCCTGCAGTTCTGGAACCTGGGCTTGCCCGCTGCTGCCATCGGGCAATCGGCAAGTATTGGCGCAGCGCTCGCTTTGGCCCTGGCGTTTGGCCTGCTGGTATTCGAACGCCGCCTGGCCCAGGAAACCGCTGCCCAATGGCCGGAAGCCTCACAGTTGGCGCAGTTGAGCCGGATGGCAATTATCTGCCTGGTGCTCAGCGCGATCTGCCTGCTGTTTGCCAATGCGGAGTCGGTCTGGCCGCTGCGCCTGGCCACCTTCATCGGGCTCCTGCCGGCGCTGGTAGCGCTGGAATTCCTGCTCAGGGGCGTGCTCTCGCTGTTCAGCCCGCGCCAGCCGCGCCTCGAACCGCGCTTGATGGCGCAGAGTTTTATTGCCGGCCTGCTGCGTTGGCCGCCGCAGCCGTTGCTGGCGTTGCAGCATGAATTGCACAACCGCTTTGGCATCGACCTGCGCCAGATCTGGGCCTTTACCTATATGCGCCGAGCTTTTTTCCCGGTGCTGCTGGTGGTGCTGGCAGTAGGTTGGGCGCTGACCGGTGTGCATGAAGTGCCCCTGCAAGGCCGTGGGATTTATGAGCGTTTTGGTAAACCGGTCGAGGTGTTCGGCCCCGGGCTGCATGCGGGTTTGCCGTGGCCGCTGGGCCGCGTACTGAATGTTGAAAACGGCGTGGTGCATGAGCTGGCGACCAGCGTCAGTGACGCCGCCACACCGCAGTTGGCCGCAGCCGAAGGCCCGGCGCCGTTGATTGCCAACCGCCTCTGGGACGCCAGCCATGTGAATGATAAATCCCAGGTGATTGCCAGCAGCAGCGGCGACAAGCAGGGCTTCCAGATCGTCAATATGGACGTGCGTTTTGTCTACCGCATCGGCCTCACTGATCAGGCTGCGCTTGCCGCCACCTATAACAGCGCGGATATCCCGACCCTGATACGCAGCACCGCCAGCCGCATCCTGGTGCACGATTTTGCCTCGCGCACCCTGGATGAATTACTCGGCGAAGAGCGCACCAGCCTCGCCGACGAGATTGGTCGCAGCGTGCAAGACGACCTGCAAACCCTCGACAGCGGTGTGGAAATCCTCGCCACGGTGGTCGAGGCGATCCATCCGCCGGCCGGTGCCGCCAACGCTTACCACGGTGTACAGGCCGCGCAGATCGGCGCCCAGGCGCTGATCGCCCGTGAGCGCGGTGCGGCCAGCGAACAGACCAACCAGGCGCTGCTTCAAGCCAGCACCGCCCGCGATCAGGCCCAGGCGAGTGCCCGCGAGGTGAATGCCGGTGCCCAAGCAGCGAACCTGCGCTTTGCCGCCGAACAAAAAGCCTACGCCGCTGCGGGCCAAGCCTTCGTGCTGGAACAGTACCTGGGCCAACTGAGCCAAGGCCTGGCCCAGGCCAAGCTGCTTATTCTGGATCATCGCTTGGGCGCCGACAGCGCGCCGACGATCGATCTGCGTTCTTTTACCTTGCCCGCCGACCCGTCGGTGCCGCGCAAAGCCGTTCAATAAGGAGTTCGTCTGTTGAGCGCTCATTCCCACGATCATGGTCATCACCACCATCACGGCCACCACCATCACCATCACGGCGATGAGCAGGCGGCCGGGCCTTTTCCCTGGCGGCGCATGACGTGGGCGGTGTTGCTGGTGCTGTTTGCCGTGGCAGCGGCGAGCCTGGTGCAAGTGCGTTCCGGCGAGGCCACGGTGATTACCCGCTTCGGCAACCCCGCGCGCGTGCTGCTGGAGCCGGGCCTGGGCTGGCGCTGGCCGGCACCGTTCGAAGCGGCGATCCCGGTGGACCTGCGCCTGCGCACCACGTCCAGCGGCTTGCAGGATGTGGGCACCCGCGATGGCCTGCGGATTATCGTGCAGGCCTACGTGGCGTGGCAGGTGGAGGGCGATGCCGACAACGTGCAGCGTTTTATGCGTGCGGTGCAGAATCAGCCTGATGAGGCGGCGCGGCAGATTCGTACCTTCGTCGGCTCCGCGTTGGAAACCACGGCAGCCAGCTTTGACCTGTCCAGCTTGATCAATACCGACGCCAGCCAAGTGCGCATCGCCGATTTTGAGGCGCAGTTGCGCCAGCAGATTGATCAACAATTGCTCACCACCTATGGTGTGCGCGTGGCGCAGGTCGGTATCGAGCGTTTGACGTTGCCATCGGTGACCCTCACCGCCACGGTTGACCGCATGCGCGCCGAGCGTGAAACCATCGCCACCGAACGCACCGCCGTGGGCAAGCGCGAAGCGGCGCAGATCCGCTCCGCTGCCGAGCGTGATGCGCGCATCATGCAGGCCGATGCCACTGTGAAAGCCGCCGACATCGAAGCGCAGTCGCGGGTTGAAGCCGCGCAGATTTATGGCCGCGCCTACGCTGGCAATCCGCAGCTGTACAACCTGCTGCGTTCGCTGGATACCTTGGGCACGGTGGTCACGCCGGGGACCAAGATCATCCTGCGCACCGACGCCGCACCTTTTCGCGCCCTGGTGGATGGGCCCAAGGACCTGCAGCCATGAGCGAGCGTGACAGCCCGGACAGCCCGTGGATCCAGGCCGGGCGCCTGACGTTCCTGGCACTGTACGCGGTCACCGTATTGGCGGCGTTGGCCTGGGCCTTTTCCAATGTGCGCCAGATCGACCCGCAGAATCGCGCCGTGGTCCTGCATTTTGGTGCCCTCGATCGCATTCAGAACGCCGGATTGTTGCTGGCTTGGCCGCAGCCTTTCGAACAAGTCGTCCTGCTGCCAGCGGCCGACCGGGTGATCGAACGCCGGGTGGAAAACCTGCTGCGTTCCGATGCGGCGCTGCAGGCCGATCGCGTGGCCAGTTTCGCCACGCCCTTGAGCGATGCCCTAGCCGGTTCCGGCTACCTGCTGACCGGCGATGCCGGGGTGGTGCAGTTGGACGTGCGGGTGTTCTACAAGGTGACCGAACCCTACGCCTTTGTGTTGCAGGGCGACCACGTACTGCCGGCCCTGGATCGGCTGGTGACACGCAGCGCCGTGGCTCTCACCGCTGCGCGGGATCTGGACACCATCCTGGTAGCCCGCCCGGAACTGATCGGCAGCGACAATGGCGCCGCCGAACGCCGTGAGCGGCTGCGCGGCGACCTGGTGCAAGGCATCAACAAACGCCTGGCGGAGTTGGCGGCCAGCGGCTTGGGGCTGGGTATCGAAGCCACCCGCGTCGATGTGCAATCGAGCCTGCCAGGGCCTGCGGTGAATGCGTTCAACGCGGTACTGACCGCCAGCCAGCAGGCTGATAAAGCCGTGGCCAACGCTCGCACTGAAGCGGAAAAACTCACCCAGACCGCCAACCAGGAGGCTGACCGCCAGGTGCAAGTCGCCCATGCCCAGGCCAGCGAGCGCTTGGCCAATGCCCAGGCGCAGACCGCTACCGTTGCCAGCCTGGCCCAGGTCAAAGACCCCGGTTTGCTGTTGCGCCTGTACCGTGAACGCTTGCCGAAGATTCTTGGCCAGGCCGGTTCAGTGACCACCGTCGATCCCAAAGACGACTCCCGCTTGATCATCCAGGGAGCCGAACAATGAGCGCACCCATGCTGACCTCTGCCGAACAGCGCAGCGCTGCCCGGCAATTGACCTTGGCGATGCTCGCCCTGGGCTTGCTCGTGCTGGGCCTGGTGTGGCGCTGGCTCGCGCCCGACCAGAGCGGCGTCAGCCAGTTGCTGCTGGGCGTGGCATCCCTGTTGGTGGCGGTGCCGGTGATGCGTTCGGCCTGGTACAGCCTGCGCTTTCCGAGCCTGCACGGCATCACCGACCAATTGATCGCCCTGGCCATGCTCGGCGCCTGGGCCACCGGTGATCTGCTCACCGCCGCGTTGCTGCCGATCATCATGATCTTTGGCCATGTGCTGGAAGAGCGCAGCGTGATTGGCTCCCAGGAAGCGATCCATGCCCTGGGCAAACTCACCCGCAGCCACGCCCGCCTGGTGCAGGCGGACGGCAGCATCACCGAAGTGGATAACGGCACCTTGAACACCGGCGATATCGTCGAAGTGCGTGCCGGTGACCGCGTGCCGGCCGATGGCGTGGTGTTGTCCGGCCAGGCGAGCCTGGACACGGCGCCGATCACCGGCGAGTCGGTGCCGTTGGAAGCCAGCGTGGGCGTGCAGGTGTTTGGTGGGGCGATCAACCTCGATGGCCTGCTGCGCCTTGAGGTCACGCGTACCGGCAACGAATCGACGTTGGGCAAAGTCATTGCGCTGATGCAGAACGCCGAGCGTTCCAAGCCGCCGATCACCCGGCTGCTGGAGCGCTACGCCGGCAGCTATATGGTGTTGGTGCTGTTGCTGGCGGCGGTCACCTGGTTTGTCACCAACGATGCGCAGGCGATGCTGGCGGTGTTGGTGGCGGCTTGTCCGTGCGCTTTGGTGCTGTCGGCGCCGGCCACCGCGATTGCGGGGATCGCCGTGGCGGCGCGCCATGGCATCCTGATTCGCAGCTCGGCGTTCCTGGAAGAACTCGCCGACCTGACATCGCTGGTGGTCGACAAGACCGGCACCCTGACCTTTGGCACCCTGCGCTTGCAGTCCATCGAGACACGCGCGCCGGATCGCCAAAAGCTGCTGAACCTGGCGGCCAGCCTCGGTTCGGCAAGCAGTCACCCGGTCAGCCGAGCGTTGGCGGGGTTGGCGACCCAGGAGCAGATGCTGGTGCTTAGCGACATCCGCGAGCGTCAGGGCCTGGGCGTGGTCGCCCAGACCGAGCAGGGCGAAGCGGCGCTGGGACGGCCGGAGTTGTTTGAACAGTTGGGCATCGTCACCACCGCCGTGCCCACCCATGATGGCCCGATTGCCGGGCTGGGGTTGAACGGCGAGTTCCTCGCCTGGCTGTTGTTGGCCGACAGCGTCAAACCCGAAGCGCGCCAGGCCCTGCAAGAGCTGCGTGACTTGGGCCTGGGCCGCCAACTGCTGCTGACCGGTGACCGCCAAAGTGTGGCCGACAGCCTGGCGCTGGACGTGGGCATCAGTGATGTCGAAGCCCAAGCGCTGCCGGAAGACAAGCTCAACCGCGTGCTGGGCGAAATCAGCAGTGGCTTCAGGCCAATGGTGGTGGGCGATGGCATCAACGACTCCCTGGCGCTCAAGGCCGGCGTGGTCGGTGTGGCCATGGGCGCGGGCGGTGCGGACATCGCCCTGGCCTCTGCGGACGTGGTGTTGATCGGCAGCGACTTGCGCCGCCTGGGCACCTGTGTGCGCTTGAGTCGCCAGTGTCGGCAGACGTTGCAGGTCAACGTGATCATTGGCTTGGGCTGGACGCTGGCCATTGTGGTGTTCGCCGCATTCGGCTGGTTGGGGGCGGCGGGTGCGATGATCGCGGCGGTACTGCACAACCTCAGTACCCTGCTGGTACTGGGTAACGCCGGGCGTTTACTGCGCTTCCAGGAGCCGCTGCTGAAGCTCGACGAATAATTTCAGAAATATTTGCTCACGGCTGTAACGCCGACAGGAGGCCTCACTCTAGTGCTGTGTCGAGACTGAACAATCCGTTCGGACCGGCTCCACTACTGATCATGAGGAATACAACAATGAGTATTAAATCCGCTGCTGCTGGTGCCGCCCTCGCAATGGCCGCTGCTTCTCTGTTCGCGGGTGTGGCCACCCAGGTACAAGCGGCAGACGCCACCGTTCACTGCTACGGCGTGACCTCCTGCAAAGGTATGAACGACTGCAAAACCAAGGACCACGCGTGCAAGGGCCAGGGCGAGTGCAAAGGGATGGGCTTCAAGGCCATGACCAAATCGGCCTGCGACGCCGCTGGCGGTACAGTCGGCGAGTAACCGGCAAACAAGTGCAACCGCGGCGGCTGCCTGCCACCGCTGCGGACACTTTGCCCAGGAGTGAGTCATGTCCGCGTCCCTTCCAAGTCTGGGTTACGGCCTGGGTTTACGCAGTGAGTACTACCATCAGATCCTTGAACAGTCGCCGGCCGTGGATTGGTTCGAAGTGATCTCCGAGAATTACTTGGTGCAGGGCGGCAAGGCCTTGTACTACCTGGATGCGATAGCCGAACGTTACCCCTTGGTGATGCACGGTGTGTCGTTGTCCATCGGCGGGCCACATGCCCTCGATATGGATTACCTGAACCACATCAAACAGCTCGCAGAGCGCATTCAGCCGGCGTGGATTTCCGATCACCTGTGCTGGAGCCGCGGCAGCGCGCATCAGTTACATGACTTGTTGCCCCTGCCTTACACCGAAGAAAGTCTCTACCACGTGGCCGGCCGCGTGCGTCAGGTGCAGGACGTCTTGCAACGGCCGCTGGTGCTGGAAAACGTCTCCAGCTACGTGCGTTCCAAAGCGGATGAATTCACCGAGTGGGAGTTCCTCAACGCCTTGGCCCATCTGAGCGGATGCCAATTGCTGCTGGACGTCAACAACGTCTACGTCAGCGCACGTAACCATGGCTTTGATGCCTGGACGTTCATTCGCAACCTGCCACCCGAAAGCATTCGCCAGCTGCATTTAGCGGGGCATATGGACTATGGCGACTATGTGGTCGATACCCATGACCATCCCGTGTGCGACCCGGTGTGGGCGCTGTATCAGCAAACCCTTGAACATCTGGGCCCAGTGTCGACGTTGCTGGAACGCGATGACCATTTTCCACCCTTTGAAGAGTTGCTCACCGAGTTGAGCAAAGCCCGTGAACTGGGTGCCAGCGCCTTGGCCCGGAGAGCGTTATGCGCCTGATCGACTGGCAGTTGGCATTTGAACAGCATCTATTATCCGAAGCGCCCGCGGCCAACAGCGGCTTTGCCGCCACCTTGCTGGGAGGGCCGACGTTGGATGTGGACACCGGCCTGGCGATTTACCACAACGCCTATCTGTCGCGACTGCAAGAGGTGCTGCGCCATGACTTCGGTGCCATCTGGTATTGGCTGGGAGATGAGCAGTTTTGCTCACTGACCGAGGCCTACATCCGCCGTTATCCGTCGGCCCATTACAGTGTGCGCTGGTTGGGCGAGCGCTTTGCGATGTTTATCGTTGAGCATCTGATGGCAGCGCAAAGTGCGCCTTTGGCTGAGTTGGCACGCCTGGAGTGGGCATTCACCTTGGCGTTTGACGCCGCCGAAGGGGAGCCGCTGACCTTGAATGACATGGCGCATTTGGCGCCTGAAGACTGGCCCACCCTGCAGGTTGCGCTGGCGCCTTCGGTGCAGCAACTGCTTTGCCGTTTCAACACAGTGGCGATTTGGCGAGCCAGTAAGGATGAATCAGACTTCCCCGGCAGCCAGGTGCTGGACCCGGCGCAAATCTGCCTGGTGTGGCGCAACCAGAACCGCTGCCACTACCGCAGCCTGGAAGCCGCTGAAGCGTGTGCACTCTCGGGCATGGTGACCATGGGTTGGAATTTTTCAGAACTGTGTACTGAGGTCGCGGTCACTTATGCAGAGGGGGCGTCGCTGCAAGCGGCCACTTGGCTGAAACAGTGGGTCCAGGAAGGTTTGCTCGAGCGCCGAGCGCCATAGAAGGGGGGCTATTCATTCGATAGCTTCCTACTTTGTTTGGCATGGTCTACCCTCACAGCAGACGTCTGAAACAAGGGGGGACTACTCATGCTCGCGCAACTTCCACCGGCCTTACAGAATCTTCAGCTACCGCTGCGTCTTCGACTCTGGGACGGCCATGAATTCAACTTGGGCCCTGAGCCCAGCGTCACCATCGTGGTCAAGGATCCCACGGTTGTATCCAGGCTGACCCATCCAACGCTCGACTCACTGGGCGAAGCCTTCGTCGAGGGCAAGCTGGAGCTGGAAGGCTCCATCACCGAAGTGATCAGAGTATGTGACGAGTTGAGTCACGCTTTGGTCGATGACGACGAGGAGAGTCGCCCGATACGCTCGATTCACGACAAGGCCACCGACGCGGCGGCCATTTCCTACCATTACGACCTGTCCAACGAGTTCTACCAGCTATGGCTGGACCAGGACATGGCCTACTCCTGCGGTTATTTCGAAACCGGCAGCGAGTCGATCGACCAGGCCCAACAAGACAAATTCCGCCACCTGTGCCGCAAGTTGCGGCTGCAGCCGGGTGAGTATCTGCTGGATGTGGGCTGCGGCTGGGGCGGGTTGGCGCGCTATGCCGCACGTGAGTTCGGGGTCAAGGTGTTCGGCATCACCTTGAGCAAGGAACAACTGGCGCTGGCCAAGGAGCGGGTGAAAACCGAAGGCCTGGAAGACCAGGTCGACCTGCAATTACTCGACTACCGCGACCTGCCCCAGGACGGCCGTTTCGACAAGGTGGTAAGCGTGGGTATGTTCGAACACGTCGGCCATGCAAACCTGGCGCAATACTGCCGCACCCTGTTCGGCGCGGTGCGTGAAGGTGGCCTGGTGATGAACCATGGCATTACCGCCAAGCACACCGACGGCCGCCCCGTAGGCCGTGGCGCCGGCGAGTTTATCGAGCGCTACGTGTTCCCTAACGGCGAACTGCCGCACCTGGCGATGATGACCGCCCAGGTCAGTGAAGCAGGGCTGGAAGTGGTCGATGTCGAAAGCCTGCGTATGCATTACGCCCGCACATTGGACCATTGGAGCGAACGCCTGGAAGACAACCTGGAAGCAGCGGCGAAGATGGTACCGGAACAGGCGCTACGCATCTGGCGGCTGTACCTGGCCGGTTGCGCTTATGCGTTTGCCCGAGGCTGGATCAACCTGCACCAGATACTGGCAGTGAAACCCCATGCCGATGGCGGGCATGAACTGCCGTGGACGCGGGAAGACCTCTACCGCTGACCACCAGACCCTGAAGATCGAAACTGTGGGAGCTGGCTTGCCTGCGATAGCGTTGTATCAGGACCGGATGAGTCGACTGACACACCGCCATCGCAGGCAAGCCAGCTCCCACATTGGTTTTGTGTTGGTGGTTAGAGAATGGGTGAGATCAGGCGCGCAATGCGCATCCCCAGTTGTTGCAGGCGACGGGTCTCGCGGCTTTCTTCGTGGCTGACTTCATGGGCCAGGGCAAAGTCGTTCAGCAGCATCTGCTCAACCTGGCTGGCGAAGGCTTCATCCACCGTCAGCAGCATCACTTCAAAATTCAGCCGGAACGAACGGTTGTCCATGTTGGCACTGCCAATGGCGCTGATTTCGCTGTCCACCAGCACCACCTTCTGATGCAAAAAGCCCGGCGTGTAGCGAAACACCCGCACGCCCGCTCGCACCGCTTCGTTGGCATACAGGCTGGACGCAGCGTACACGATGCGATGGTCGGGCCGTGACGGCAGCAGCAGGCGCACATCGACTCCGCGCAATACCGCCAGGCGCAGGGCGGCAAACACCGCCTCGTCGGGGATGAAGTAGGGGCTGGTGATCCACACGCGCTCGGTCGCGGCATGGATGGCCTCGACGAAAAACAGCGAGCAGGTTTCATAAGGGTCCGCTGGCCCGCTGGCGAGCAACTGGCAGAGCACACCGTCTTCCGGGTAGGCGTCCGGCAGGATCAGCGGCGGCAGTTCCCGTGCGGCCCAGAACCAGTCCTCGGCAAACGACTCCTGCAGGCATGCCACCACCGGGCCTGTGACCTGCACATGGGTATCGCGCCATGGCGCCAGGGGCGGTTTTTTACCCAGGTATTCATCGCCTACGTTATGCCCGCCGACAAAACCGGTGATGCCGTCCACCACGACAATCTTGCGATGGTTACGGAAGTTGACCTGGAAGCGATTGAGCCAGCCACTGCGGGTGGCGAATGCCTTGACCTGCACTCCCGCGTCACGCAGCGCCTGCACATAACGATGGGGCAGGGCGTGACTGCCGATGCGGTCGTACAGCACGTAAATGGCCACGCCCTGAGCGGCTTTTTCCTTCAACAGGGCCTGCAATTGGCGGCCCAGTTCATCATCGTGAATGATGAAAAACTGGAACAGCACGGCGGTCTTTGCGTTACGAATAGCCTCGAAGATCGCGCCGAAGGTGGCATCGCCATTGATCAACAGGCGCACTTCATTGTTGGCCAGGCAAGGCATGCGGCCCAGCTTGGGCATGGCGCGCAAGGAGGCGTAGGCGCTGGAGTTGCGCGCCGCCAGCGCTTCCTCCACCCACGGGCGCCAGTTCAATTCGGTGATGGCCGTGTGCATTTCCTGGTTGGCCTGGCGACGGGCCTGGATGTACGCGTCGAAGGTGCTGCGGCCAAAAATCAGGTAGGGGATCAGCGTCAGGTAGGGCATGAACATCAATGACAACGCCCAGGCGATCGAGCCTTGGGCGGTGCGCACGGTCAGTACTGCGTGGATCGCGGCGAGCGTTCCGAGAAAGTGCAGCGTGGCAATGACGTAGGCGAGCAGGTGCGGGCCAAAGAAATCCATGAACGTCGTAACTCCGGGCAGTCCAGTGCGTAACAGACCATGAACGGCTGTGAATGTCGCTATTTTATTTGCCATGCAACACTGGCTGCTTTGCGACGTCTAACGCCCACAATTACCCAGGAGTTACCCGATGAATGCTCGTCTGCTTGGTTTGGCCATGGTTGTTGGTTTGTCGCTGCCTGTGGCGGCGCAGGCGCAGATGCTGGCGCCGGGCTTGTGGGAATTGACCACCAGCAATATGAAAGTCGATAACCAGGACCTGCCGGACTTGTCGCTGATCCTCGGTCAACTCAAGCAACAGATGACCCCTGAACAGCGGGCCATGCTCGAAAAGCAAGGCATCAACATGGCCGGTAAAGGCGTACAAGTGTGCCTGACCCCGGCTCAGGTGGCCTCCGATTCGATCCCCCTGACCGACCCTCAATCGGGCTGCAAACAGGAAGTCACCGACAAGAGCGGCAACCAGTGGAAATTCCGTTTCAGTTGCCCGAAAGCCCAGGGCACTGGGGTGGCAACGTTTCAGAGCCAGAAAGAATTCACCACCAGCGTCAACGGTACCTTCAATGCCACCGGGATCCAGCAGAAGGGTAGCCTGGACAGCCACGCCCAGTGGCTGGGCAACGATTGCGGTTCGGTCAAACCCCGCGCTTAACGCCCGAACTGCAGGGGCAAGCCCTGGCAACTGTTGACCACCTGGCCGTTGTGCCAGGCCAGGTGGCCGCTGACCAGGGTGGTACTCACGCTGTGGCGAAAGCTGCGCTCTGCAAAGGGTGTCCAGCCGCAGCGGGCGAGAATAGGCTGGCTGTTGACCGGCTTGCCAGCAGGCTCCGGTTTGATCAGTACCAGGTCGGCCCAATAGCCTTCGCGCACGTAGCCGCGATCAGCAATAGCAAACAGGTCGGCCACGCGGTGGCTGGTCTTGGCTACCAGAGTGGTCAGGGGCAAATGCTCGTCGGCCACCAACTCCAGTAACGCCGGCAGGGCATGCTGCACCAGAGGCAAGCCCGAGGGCGCTTGCCGATAACCCAACAGTTTTTGCGCCCAGGTATGCGGCGCATGGTCGGTGCCAATCACATCCAGACGATCACTCAATAACGCCAGGCGCAGCGCGTCGCGGTCGGCGCGGGTCTTGATCGCCGGGTTGCATTTGATCTGGTGGCCAAGGCGGTGGTAATCGCGGTCATCGAACAGCAGGTGGTGCAGGCAGACCTCGGCGGTGATGTGCTTGTCGGCCAGGGGCTTGTCTTCGAACAGCGCCAGTTCGCGAGCGGTGGTCAGATGCAACACATGCAGACGCGTGCCATGGCGTTTGGCCAATTCCACGGCAAACGATGACGAGCGATAACAGGCCTCGGCATCGCGGATCAGCGGGTGGGCGACGGCGGGAATATGCTCGCCGAAGCGTTCGCGCAGGCGCTGCTCGTTGGCCAGGATGCTGGGCGTGTGCTCGCAATGAGCGAGCAGGATGGTCGGCACCTCGGCAAACAGGCGCTCCAGAATGCGTGGGTCGTCCACCAGCATATTGCCGGTGGAGGCGCCCATGAACACCTTGACCCCCGCCACTTGACTGGGGTCTAGGGCGGCGACGATGTCGAGGTTGTCGTTGCTCACGCCGAAATGAAAGCCGTAGTTGGCCACTGAATGCAGTGCGGCACGGCGCTTTTTATCGGCAAGGGCTTCCAGGTTCAGGGTGGCCGGTTGGGTGTTGGGCATGTCCATGAAGCTGGTGATACCGCCGGCCACCGCCGCGCGAGATTCGCTGTAGAAGCTGCCTTTTTCCGGCGCGCCGGGTTCGCGAAAATGCACCTGGTCGTCGATCATCCCTGGCAGCAGCCACTGGCCGTTGGCATCGATTTCCGCCGGTTCGTTACCGCCTTGAATGCTGGCGGCAATCTTCTCGATACGACCATTGGCGATCAGTACGTCGGCGTCGAATACCTGGCCCTCGTTGACCAGGCGGGCGTTGCGGATCAGCAGGCGGCTCATGGTTCAGAACTCGTTTTGCAGGGCTTTGTAGCCGCGCACCAGGTCGACGTTGGTGCGTGCCACGTCTTCGGAAAACTCCGAGGCGCTGACACTCACCGGCGGGAATTGCGACAAGTCGGTGTTGGGGCCGATACGCGTGGTGGAGGGCACGTAGAAAGCGGCGGGCAGGTCGCGACCGTCGACTACCGAGTTGTGGCGCACCACGCACCCATCGCCCACGGCGCAATTGAACAGCACGCTGTTGAAGCCAATAAACACGCGGTCGCCCACTGTGCAGGGGCCGTGGACGATGGAACGGTGAGCGATGGAGGTGAACTCGCCGATGGTCACCGCTGCGCCGGATTTGGAGTGGATGACTACGCCGTCCTGGATGTTGGAGTTGGCGCCGATGGTGATCGGGTCCATGGCGCCGCTGGCATCCACTTCGTCGGCGCGGATCACGGCGTAAGGGCCAACGAACACGTTCTCGCCGATGATGACTTTGCCGCAGATGATCGCGGTCTTGTCGACGTAGGCCGATTCGGCAATCACCGGCAGGTCGCCCGAAGGATTTTTGCGGATCATGGCTGGCTCAGTGCGGCGCACAGGGTGTTGAGGTTGTATTCGAACAGCCCGATAAAGGTGCTGGCCGGGCCTTCTGCGGCGAGGGCGTCGGAGTACAGCGTGCCGCCGATCTGTGCGCCGCTTTCGTCAGCGATCTGCTTGAGCAGGCGTGAGTCCTTGATGTTTTCCATGAACACGGCTTTGACCTTGTCCTTGCGAATCTGGGTGATCAGTGCGGCAACTTCAGCGGCCGAAGGGTCACGTTCGGTGGACAAACCCTGGGGCGCGAGGAACTGGATGCCATAGGCTTGGCCCAGGTAACCGAAAGCGTCGTGGGAAGTGACGATGCGGCGGTTACCCGGTGGCAGGGCGCCGAACTTGGCCTTGGCCTCGTCCAGCAGGCTATGGATTTGCTTGAGGTAGGCCTGGCTGTTGCTCAGGTAGGCGGTCTTGTTGCCAGGGTCGGCGGCTACCAGCGCTTTGGTGATATTGCTCACATAAATTTCGGCGTTGGCCAGGTTGTGCCAGGCGTGCGGGTCGGGAATGGTTTCGCCATCCTCGTCCATGGTGTGGGAAATCACACCTTTGCTGGCGGTGACCACCGTTGCCTTGGTTTCGGTGCTGGTGACCAGGCGGTCCAGCCACGGCTCGAAACCGAGGCCGTTCTTGATGATGACCTTGGCCTTGAGCAGTGCCTTGGCGTCGTCCGGCGTGGGTTCATAGGTATGGGCGTCGGCGTCCGGGCCGACCATGTTGCTGATCTGGATATGCTCGCCACCGATCTGGTGGGTGATGTCATCGAGAATACTGAAGCTGGTGACCACTTGCAGTTTGTCGGCGGCGTGGGCCATCGAAAGCGGCAGCAGCAGACTGAACAGCACGAATAGAGCGCGCATCGGGAAACACCTCATTGGGATGTGAGCAAAGGCGGGCGGCGCAACAAACCGTGCACCGGACCGAACACCACGGACAACAAATACCCAGCGCCTGCCACCAGCACGATCGCCGGGCCGCTGGGCAGTGAGTAGTAGAACGACAGCAGCAGGCCCAACCACACCGACAGGCATCCCAGCAGCGCCGATACCGCGATCAGCACTGGCAAGCGTCGGCTCCAGAAGCGTGAGGCGATGGCCGGCAACATCATCAAGCCGACCACCATCAACGCGCCGATGGCCTGGAAACCGATCACCAGGTTCAGCACCACCAGGGTCAGGAACACGCCATGGGCGAGGGGCCCGAGGCGGCTGACGGTTTGCAGGAACAGCGGGTCGAGGGTGTCCAGCAGCAGCGGTTTGTAGATCAGCGCCATGGCGATCAGGCTGAAACCCGAGACCCAGAGCATGCCGGTCAGTGTGGTTTGATCCACGGCCAGGGCGGAGCCGAACAGCAGGTGCAGCAGGTCCAGGCGCTTGCCGGCAAGGCCCAGGATCAGCACGCCGGCGGCCAAAGAGATGGGGTAGATGGCGGCGAGGCTGGCGTCTTCGCGCAGGCCGGTGCGGCGAGTGATCCACGCGGCCAGGCCGGCCATGCTTAGGCCTGCACCCAGGCCGCCGAGGGTCAGCGCTGGCAGGCTCAGCCCGGCGAACCAGAAACCCAGGGCTGCGCCGGGCAGGATGCCGTGGGCCACCGCATCACCGATCAGGCTCATGCGCCGCAGGATCAAAAACACACCTAGCGGCGCGGTGCTGCAAGCCAGTACCAAACCGCCGATGAGTGCGCGGCGCATAAAAACGAACTCATGAAACGGCAGCCACAAGTGGGCAGTGAAGTGCATTCAGGCCACCTGCATCTGCGGTTGCGGGCGGATCAGCTCTTTGCTGGGGCCGAATAGGCAGCCGGTGTTTTTGATCTGCAGTACGTGCTGGGTGTGGTGACGCACGGAGGCCAGGTCATGGCAGACGATCACCAGGGTGCGGCCTTCGTTGTGCCAAGCGTGGATGTGTTTCCAGCACAGCGCCTGACCGTCCTCATCGAGGGCTGCGTGAGGTTCGTCGAGCAGCAGGACGGCGGCGTCGGCCAGACTCATGCGTGCCAGCAGGGCGCGCTGCAATTCACCGCCGGACAATGCCATCAACGGTCGGTGTTCCAAGCCGGTCAGGCACCAGTCTTCGAGTACCGCTTGCAGGCGTTGGCTGCGTTGTTGTGAAGTGTGCTGTGTACCCCAAAAACCTGCAGCCACCAGTTCTTGCAAGCGGATGGGGAACTGCCGGTCCAAGTGTTGCTGCTGGGGTAGGAAGGCCAAGCCGCCACGGCGTGGAACATCCACAATGACCTTTCCCGCCAGCGGCTTTTGCAGGCCGGCGATGACTTTGAGCAGGCTGCTCTTGCCTGTGCCATTGGCGCCGATGATGCCGATGAGGCTGCCTTTTTCCAGGGTCAAATCCAGTGCCGGGGTGAGCGGTTGCCCGGGGGCACCCCAGCGCAAAGAGTTACAGGTGATCATGCAAAGTCTCTCGTCCAGCGGCTTTCAGCCACGGCATCGTGCGCGTGCAGGCTTTCGGCGTGGATCACTTTGAGGTGGAAGGCTTTGATGGCATCCGAGCGTTTCAAGGCGAGGTTCAGGCGGCGAGCGGCGTCTTCGCAGAACATCAGGTTCTGCCCGTTGGCCAGGGCGAAGGCTTGTTCGTCTGCGCGTTTCACCGCGGTTTGTACGGCGGTACCGAGTGCGGTTTCGGCAGCGTTGATCAAGTCGATTATCGGCAGGTCAGTACCTTGCAACTGAGCGTGCAACTGCGCGCTGCTGCGTTGGCTATGGGGTGTGGCGACGATGCCGTTGGCACTGCCGAGCCAGGCCAGCAGCGCTTCGTGCTGCAACGGCGTGTTGGCGAAATCATCCACAAATTGCTGCTGAATCAACTGCCTGGCGAGTGCGGCGGAGCAAGGGCAGGTTGAGGAATAAGTAACGTCAATTTTTAGTTCCACGTGGAACATCTGGTTTTCCAGACGCGCTTCGATGCTCACCGGGTAGCTCTTCCATCCGGCTAGCGGACTGACCAGGGCGGGTCGTTTAAGCAGCAACTGGGTGTGGATGCGCAGGTAAGCGTTCTTAGATAAACCTTCATGTGTGTCGAGAAAACGCTGCAGTACATTACGCAGCAGTGCAGGTGTCAGCGGCTGTTGATCGAGCATTTCCAGAGCCAGATACAGGCGTGACATATGAATGCCACGGGCCGTGCCGTCGTCCAGGCTTACGCCCACGTCAGCGGTGGCGGCCAGGTGTTGACCGTCAATCAGGATCGGCAAGGCGATGCCGCACATCCCCACCCAGTCGAGTGGCAAGGCTTGGCGTGAAGCCTGCGCGGCAATGTCCGGCAGAGTCAGCGCATTCATAAGCAGGTCCATCGTTGGAAATAATTCGACATGTTATAGTATAACAATACGAGCTACGATGAATTTTCTGCTCCAGCCTTTGTTCAGTCATATCGAGTAGGGACACTCCTTTATCTGCGGTATATGCCATGCACCGACGTCAGCTCCTCAACCTGCTGCTGGTCAGCCCCTTGTTTGCCTTGCCTTTGGGGGCTTACGCCACGCAGATTCGGAATGCACGCTTGTGGCGCTCGGAGGACAAGCTGCGCCTGGTGTTCGACCTCAGCGGCCCGGTGCAATACAAGACCTTTTCCCTGACCTCACCGGACCGCTTGATCATCGACTTGAGTGGCGCCGGTCTTAGCGGTGACTTTTCCCAATTGGCATTGAAGAACAGTGGGATTACCTCGATCCGTTCCGGGCATTTCGGCAAGAGCGATACGCGCATCGTGCTGGACCTGGTCGAGCCCATGCAGCTCAACAGCTTCGTGTTGCCGCCCCAGGATGGCCAAGGCCATCGCCTGGTGTTGGATATGACCAACGCGACCCGTGCGCCCCGTCAAATCGCCGCTGAGCCGGCACCCTGGGTGACGCCGGTAGACAAGGCGCATCCCAAGCGCGACATCATCGTGGTGGTCGACCCCGGCCATGGCGGCAAAGACCCAGGTGCCATTGGCTCCAAGGGCCAGCGCGAAAAAGATGTGGTGCTGTCGATTGCCCAGTTGTTGGCTAAACGCTTGAAGCGCGAAAAGGGTTTTGACGTAAAACTGGTGCGCAACGACGACTTCTTCGTGCCGCTGCGCAAGCGCGTGGACATCGCCCGTCAGCACAAGGCCGATATGTTTATTTCGGTACATGCCGACGCCGCGCCACGGCTGACCGCGTCGGGCGCCTCGGTGTATGCGTTGTCTGAAGGGGGCGCCACTTCGGCTACGGCACGTTTCATGGCCCAGCGCGAAAATGGCGCCGACTTGCTGGGCGCCACCACCTTGCTCAATCTGAAGGACAAGGACCCGATGCTGGCCGGGGTCATTCTCGACATGTCGATGAATGCGACCATCGCCTCCAGCCTGCAACTGGGTGGCTCGGTATTGGGCAGCCTGCAAAACATCACCAGCCTGCATCAGAAACGTGTGGAGCAGGCCGGGTTCGCCGTGCTCAAGTCACCGGACGTGCCTTCGATCCTGGTGGAGACGGGTTTCATTTCCAACCCTCGGGATGCCCAGCGGCTGGTGACGGCGCGCCATCAACAGGCGGTGGCGGATGGCCTTTTCGAAGGACTCAAGCGTTACTTCCAGAAGAACCCACCCATGAACAGCTACATGGCCTGGGTGCAGGCGCAGAAAAACAGCCAGGTCTAACAGCCGGTCATTCGGCTGCAAGTGAACTTGGCGCTGGCGCCCCCTGAGCTGGAAAATCGGTTGATGGTGGTCCAGCCCACGCGCCGCGTGTAGCCGACCCACGCCTCGCCATCCGATGCCAACCCGGTAAAAAACGTCAGTTGCCCATAACGGCTGTTGGTCTGCGCCCAATAGCGTTTGCCAATCACTTCAAACCCGCGCAGATACGTAGTGCTGCCGACGGTCGCCACGCTATAGGCATTGCCCAACGGGTCTACACAAGCGAGCAGGTTGGCGCTGCGTGTGCAGTTGGCCAACAGGCTGGGTGCCTGGGCGCAGGCAGGCCCGGCGACTGCCAATAGCAGCGCGCACAGCAGGTATTTCATCGAGGTTCTCAACATAGGCAGGTGACCCAGCATTGCGCCCTTCGTCGCGGCGAGCAAGAGGGATTGGCTTATTTGTATTGTTATACTATAACATAAATGCACAGCCCGACCCGCGAACCGCTTCCCATGACCGAACACGATCTTTTGGCCCAACCAGCGGCCGACTACATGAATGAGGCCCAGCAGCGCTTCTTCCGCGAACTGCTGCTGGCTCAGCGCGATGACCTGCAAGCCCGTATCGACGCAGAGTTCCAGGCGCTGCGCGAGCAGGAAACCAACAGCGACCTGGCGGATATCGGCAGTGCCGAAGAGCAACGCCAATGGCAACTGCGCCTGCTGGAGCGTGAAAAGAAGCTGTTGGACAAGATCGACGACGCCCTGGAGCTGCTGGCCCGTGGCGAATACGGCTGGTGCCGTGAAACCGGCGAACCCATCGGCCTGCAACGCCTGCTGCTGCGCCCTACCGCCACCTTGTGTATCGAAGCCAAAGAACGTGAAGAGCTGCGCGAACGCCATAGACGGGCAGTTTGACCGGCCAACCTTGATGAGGAATACCTGATGCCCAATCGTCTCCCTGTGACCGTGTTGTCCGGCTTTCTCGGTGCCGGTAAAAGCACGCTGCTCAACTATGTCCTGCGCAACCGCGACAACCTGCGGGTGGCGGTGATCGTCAACGACATGAGCGAAATCAACATCGACGGCAGCGAGGTGCAGCGTGATGTCACGCTCAATCGTTCGGAAGAAAAGCTGGTGGAGATGAGCAATGGCTGCATCTGCTGCACCTTGCGTGAAGACTTGCTTGAAGAGGTGGGAAAACTCGCCAAAGAAGGTCGTTTCGATTACCTGCTGATCGAATCCACCGGTATTTCCGAACCTTTGCCCGTGGCCGAAACCTTCACTTTTCGCGATGAAAACGAGCAAAGCCTGGCCGACATTGCACGCCTGGACACGATGGTCACTGTGGTCGACGGTATGAATTTCCTGCTCGACTACCAAGCCGCCGAAAGCCTGGCTTCACGGGGCGAAACCCTCGGTGAGGAGGATGAACGTTCCATCACCGACCTGTTGATCGAACAGATCGAATTCGCCGACGTCATCCTGATCAGCAAGATCGACCTGATCAGCAGCCGCGAGCGCGAAGAACTGATGGCCATCCTCGAGCGCCTCAACGCCCAGGCGGAAATCATCCCGATGGTCATGGGCGAAGTGCCGTTGAACAAGATCCTCAACACTGGCCGTTTCGACTTCGAACGCGCCGCCCAGGCCCCGGGCTGGTTGCAGGAATTGCGCGGTGAGCATGTGCCGGAAACCGAAGAATACGGCATAGCGTCCACGGCTTACCGTGCGCGCCGGCCGTTCCATCCACAGCGGTTTTTCGACTTTATCGACCGCCCCTGGGTCAACGGCAAGCTGTTGCGCTCCAAGGGTTTCTTCTGGTTGGCCAGCAAACATCAGGATGCGGGCAGTTGGTCCCAGGCGGGCGGGTTGATGCGCCATGGGTTTGCCGGGCGTTGGTGGCGCTTTGTGCCGAAAAGCCAGTGGCCTCAGGACGAAGAAAGCGTGGCGGCGATCATGGCTAACTGGCAGTTGAGCACGGGTGACTGCCGTCAGGAACTGGTGTTTATCGGGCAAAACATCGACTTTGCCCAGATGCGTACCGAGTTGGACGCCTGCTTGCTCACCGATGAAGAAATGGCCCTGGGCGTCGAAGGTTGGCGCCAGTTGCCCGACCCGTTTGGCCCTTGGTATGAGCAGGTCGCCTGATGCTGGTTCCGGTCATTCCCCTGCGCCACGTCATCCGCCAGACACATGGGGAAACGCCGCTGGCGCTGTCCGATATCCTCAATGACGGCGTCAACCTGGCCATCTGGCAGCGCCAACTGCCCCTGCATATCGCCGAGTTTGGCGCTTTGCTGGTGGCGCTCAATGAACCGTTGGCCGAGTCCTTGGTGGTCGAGTTGGCTAGCGAAGACTCCGTGCCGAACTTGCAAGGTTTGGCGTCCAGCTGTCGCGATCTTGAAGGCTACGATGGGTTTATCGCCGATGTGTCGTGGTTGGTCAGTGCATTCGCCTGCCTGCTGGGCGCCAAGCGCATCGGCGTGCGTTTACGGCTATTGGACAAGGCCATGTGTCCGCGTTTTCACGTTGATCACGTGCCTGTTCGGCTGATCACCACCTACGCCGGTATCGGAAGCCAATGGTTGCGTGAAGGCGTCATGGACCGGCGCACATTGAGCCAGGCGGATGCCGAGCCCACTGAGCGCATCGAGCAGATCCATTGCGGTGAAGTGGCGCTGCTTAAAGGCACCAAATGGCACGGCAATGAAGGGCATGGGCTGATCCACCGCTCGCCAGCGCTCAAAGCTGATGAGCGACGGTTGATCCTGACGCTGGATTGGCTGGCATAACCGCGTAGGATCAAACGCTCTACACGGCCTGAACCATGCCTCTTATGCTGCAGAACATTCCTACCCACGTGATTGCAGGGCCATTGGGCGCCGGCAAGACCAGCCTGATCAAGCACCTGCTTGCCCAGCGCCCGGCCAACGAGCGCTGGGCGGTGCTGATCAACGAGTTCGGCCAGATCGGCCTGGACGCAGCCTTACTCACACAAGACGATGACGGTATCGCCCTGGGCGAGGTGGCAGGCGGCTGTTTGTGTTGTGTGAACGGCGCACCGTTCCAGGTAGGGCTGGGCCGCTTGTTGCGTAAGGCTAAGCCGGACCGCTTGTTTATCGAGCCCTCAGGCTTGGGCCATCCGGCGCAATTGCTCAAGCAACTGCGGCACGCACCATGGCAAGACGTGCTGGCCGTGCAGCCTTGCGTGCTGGTACTCGATGCCCAGGCGTTGGCGGCGGGCAGGCCGTTGCCGCAGGCACAACAGGAGGCGTTGGCCAGTGCCGGTCTGCTGGTGCTGAACAAGGATGAGACGCTGACTGCGGCGCAACGTCAGGCGATTGAAGCGCAATTACCCGATTGCCCGCTCCATTGGACACGCCAGGCGCAACTGCCACTCGACCGGTTGCCCGGTTTGAAAGCACGGGCCCAAGTAGCGGTGGATAATTTCGGCGTGCCTGAAGCGGTGGGGCAAACGCCGGCGATCTGGAGCGACCCTGGGTTGCCGATCTGTCTGAGTCAGAGCCAGGAGGGCGGCTGGAGCATTGGCTGGCGCTGGCACCCAAGCCAGCGATTCGATGTCAGCCGTCTGCATCAGTGGCTATCGAGTATCGACTGGCGCCGTGCCAAATTGGTCATCCACAGCGTTGACGGTTGGGTGTCCGCCAACGCTGTGGATAACAGCCCACTGCACTGGCAACCCTGCGCTTGGCGGCGCGATTCACGTGTTGAGTTGATCTTCAGCGCACCACAGGACGTGGCCGCATTGCAGAGCGCCCTGGCAGCCTGCCGTTACTGATGTTTCTTGCTGGCGTGGTCCTGGCGCCACTGGCTCAATTCGATGATCTCGGCGCTGGGCAGCGGCTCCTTGGTTTCGAACGGGTAGGGCGCCAGTTCGATCTGCGCGCTGTGGGCGCCGAATTGCGTGATGACCCCGGCATGCCGGGTTTCGCCGGTCACCGTGAACTCAAAATTATAGATACGCGCCAGGCGTCGGCGGCCATTGGCATCCTTGACGAAACCGATGCGTTTGAGCGCCACGGCACCGTCAAGCAGCTCGATATCGAGCTTGGCGCAATGCTGCTTGACCCGCGCCAGCGCCCGTTCACGCAGGCCGTGGTTGTGCCAAACCCAGGCGGCGCCGGTGGCCAGCAGCATCAAGACGAAGATGTTTCCCAGGGTCAGCATTCCATGAACTCCAACAAAGTGAGCGCAGCTTAACTGTGTCGCCGGTCTGTCGTACAGGTTGCGTTTAGTCGCATACTGCTCGGCCTGAAATTCAACGGTTTTACGGAAATCTCCCGCATGAAACGCACACCTCACCTGCTTGCGATCCAGTCTCACGTGGTCTTTGGCCACGCCGGAAACAGCGCCGCCGTGTTCCCCATGCAGCGGGTCGGGGTGAACGTCTGGCCGCTCAACACGGTGCAGTTCTCCAACCACACACAGTATGGACAGTGGGCGGGCGAAGTGTTGGCGCCGCAGCAAATTCCTGCGCTGGTAGAGGGTATTGCCGCGATTGGCGAGCTGGGCAACTGTGATGCGGTGCTATCCGGTTACCTGGGCAGTGCCGACCAGGGCCGCGCCATCCTCAGCGGTGTGGCGCGCATCAAGGCGATCAACCCCAAGGCGCTGTACCTGTGCGATCCGGTGATGGGCCACCCGGAAAAGGGTTGCATCGTGCCGCAGGAGGTCAGCGATTTCCTCTTGGATGAAGCCGCCGCCATGGCGGACTTCCTGTGCCCCAACCAACTGGAGCTGGATAGTTTTGCCGGGCGCAAGCCGCAATCGCTGTTCGATTGCCTGGCGATGGCCAAAGCATTGCTGGCGCGCGGACCCAAAGCGGTGTTGGTCAAGCACCTGGATTACCCAGGCAAACTGCCAGAAGGGTTTGAAATGCTGTTGGTGACGGCCGACGGCAGTTGGCACTTGCGTCGGCCCCTGCTGGCGTTTCCGCGTCAGCCAGTGGGTGTGGGCGACCTGACGTCCGGGCTGTTCCTGGCGCGGGTGCTGTTGGGTGATAGCCTGGTGGCTGCCTTTGAATTCACCGCCGCGGCCGTGCATGAAGTGCTACTGGAAACCCAGGCCTGCGCCAGTTATGAACTGGAACTGGTGCGGGCCCAGGACCGTATTGCCCACCCTCGTGTGCGCTTCGAAGCCACACCGATCAGCCTGTAAGCACAAAGAACCCAATGTGGGAGCGGGCTTGCCCGCGATGGCGGAGTCTCAGTCAAAGCGATGTCGACTGAACCACTGCTATCGCGGGCAAGCCCGCTCCCACACTTTTTTGAGTTGATTCGCCGCTTGGAGTTTAAGGCGCGTCGGCTTTGATCTCCCGGTAGCGCTTTTCCAGTTCCTGACGAATCTGCCGACGCTGCTGAGCCTGCACAAAGCGGCGCTTGTCTTCGCTGTTCTGCGGCTGCAACGGCGGTACGGCGGCAGGTTTGCGCTGGTCGTCCACGGCCACCATGGTGAAGAAGCAGCTGTTGGTATGGCGCACCGAGCGTTCACGGATATTCTCGGTCACCACCTTGATGCCCACTTCCATCGACGTATTGCCGGTGTAGTTGACTGACGCCAGGAAGGTCACCAGCTCACCGACATGAATCGGCTCGCGAAAGATCACCTGATCTACTGACAGCGTGACCACATAACGACCGGCATAACGGCTGGCGCAGGCATAGGCCACTTCGTCGAGGTACTTGAGCAGCGTGCCGCCGTGCACATTGCCAGAGAAGTTGGCCATGTCAGGGGTCATCAGTACCGTCATCGACAGCTGGGCGTTTCCGGGTTCCATAGCACACTCACGGGTTGTAGGCATTGGTTGGGGGGAGGCACCTCTGCGGGTACTCAAAGTCTTTGCAGCGCCATCCCTAACGGGACGCCGTCAGGCAGCTTGCCGTCACGCGCGCAGCGATCTGTTTCCATATATTGCACCGGCTTTCCAGCAGAAGTCGCGGTGTTACCCTTCAAAAGCCCGTCTCAGGGCTTTTCTTACGATCAAGGCAGACTTTTCCGACCCTTCAAAGGCGAGGCCGGAAGTGGGAAAAGCGCCGGCACCCTCAAGGAGCCCCTCGCCATGCACGCCATCAGCTTTATCCAGGACTTGGCCGTGATCATGCTGGTGGCAGGGGTGGTCACCATCCTGTTTCACCGCTTCAAGCAGCCGGTGGTGTTGGGCTACATCGTCGCCGGCTTCATTATCGGTCCCCACACTCCGCCGTTTGGCCTGATCCACGATGAAGACACGATCAAGACCCTGGCGGAGTTGGGAGTCATCTTCCTGATGTTCTGCCTGGGCCTGGAATTCAGCCTGCGCAAGCTATTCAAAGTCGGGGCCACGGCGTTTATCGCGGCGTTCCTGGAAATCGTGCTGATGATCTGGATCGGCTACGAGATCGGCCGCTGGTTCGACTGGAGCACCATGGACTCGCTGTTCCTCGGCGCGATCCTGGCAATCTCCTCGACCACCATTATCGTCAAGGCCCTCAACGACCTGAAGATGAAAGACCAGCGGTTCGCCCAGCTGATTTTCGGTGTGCTGATTGTGGAGGACATCCTGGGTATCGGCATCATTGCCTTGCTGTCGAGCATCGCCGTGAGTGGCACGGTCAGCTCCGGCGAGGTGTTTTCCACGGTCGGCAAGCTCTCGCTGTTCATGATCGTCGCCCTAGTGATTGGTATTTTGCTGGTGCCGCGCCTGCTGGCCTATGTGGCAAAGTTCGAAAGCAACGAGATGCTGCTGATCACTGTATTGGGGCTGTGCTTCGGTTTCTGCCTGCTGGTGGTGAAGTTGGAATACAGCATGGTACTCGGGGCCTTTTTGATCGGCGCGATCATGGCTGAATCCCGCCAGTTGATTAAGATCGAACGCCTGATCGAACCCGTTCGCGACATGTTCAGCGCAATTTTCTTCGTGGCGATTGGCTTGATGATCGACCCGCAGATCCTGCTGCAATACGCCTGGCCCATTGCGGTGATCACCGTGGCCGTGGTGCTGGGCAAGATGCTGTCTTGCGGGCTGGGCGCGTTTATCGCCGGCAACGATGGTCGCACCTCGCTGCGGGTTGGTATGGGGCTGTCACAAATTGGCGAGTTTTCTTTCATCATCGCGGCGCTGGGGATGACCCTGCAGGTCACCAGCGACTTTCTGTATCCCGTGGCGGTGGCCGTTTCGGCGATCACCACACTGCTGACGCCCTACCTGATTCGCGGGGCCGATCCGCTGTCATTGAAGATCGCTGCAGTGATGCCCACGCGGATGAGCCGGGTATTGGGCATGTATGGCGAATGGCTGCGCAGCATTCAGCCGCAGGGCGAGGGGGCGATGTTGGCCGCGATGATCCGCAAGATCATTCTGCAGGTCGGGGTAAACCTGGCGTTGGTGATCGCGATCTTCTTTGCCGGCAGCTTTTTCGCGGAGCGCATCGGTGGGTATCTGGAGGGCTGGGTCAGCGATCAGAGTTGGCAGAAGGCGTTGATCTGGGGCGGGGCGCTGCTGGTGTCGTTGCCGTTTCTGATTGCGGCGTATCGCAAGCTCAAGGCGCTGTCGATGCTGCTGGCGGAGATGAGCGTGAAACCAGAAATGGCCGGGAGGCATACCCAACGTGTGCGAAGGGTGATTGCGGAGCTGATCCCCCTCTTGTCGCTGCTGGTGATCTTCCTGCTATTGGCAGCCTTGTCGGCCAGTATTCTGCCGACCAACAAGTTGCTGGTGTTGATTGCCGTGGTCACGGCGGCGGTGGCTGCAGTGCTCTGGCGCTGGTTTATCCGTGTACATACGCGGATGCAGGTTGCGTTGCTGGAGACGCTGGATAACCACAAGGATACGGAACACTGATTGGCGTTGGCGGGGGCTGCTTTGCAGCCCAGCGGGAGCAAGCTCCCTCGCCACAAAAGCCATCAAGTATCAGCTTTCCAGCCAGACGTCCCGTGCCCAGTGCCACACCGATTCCCAGGTTTCTTCGGTGACCAACTCTTCTTCGGCGGACCACAGCACGACGGTGCCGTCTTCTTCGACGCAGTAGTAGTCGTCGCCGTCCTGGCAGATAGGGATCAGGCTGCGATCAACACCGGCATCCCAGGCGTTGGCGGCAACGTCTGGCAGGTAAGTGTGGGACTGTGGGTCGGTGACGGTCACCGGCTCCAGGCTGCCGTAGACCACGTCACTGACGGTCAGCAAGAATTCACGGAAGACAAAGGGGATGTCGATGAACAGTTGTTCCTCGATTTCCACCAGCAGGTCTTCGTCAGGCAGCTCCAAAGGAACCGGGACCGGTTCGTTGGCTTCACGCAGTTGTTCGATGATTTCTTCCACGGCCGGGATCCTCTTGCTAGATGGCGCGGTTTATAGGGGCGTTTTATACAGTAGCTCGCTATAAGTGCAACCGTGAAATAGAAAACCCCGGACATGTCCGGGGTTTTTGTTACCGCTTGCTCAAACGCGCAGGTATTAGCCGTTCTGGCGGATACCGGCGACCAGCCATGGCTGGTCGTCGCCCTGGGCGCGTTCCATGTTCCAGCTTTCGCTGAACACTTCGCCCTGGTCGAAACGCGAGGACTTCGACACGCCGCTGAAGGTCAGGGTGGCGATGGTCTTGTCGGCACGATCATCCACGCCATCGAGCTGTACGCGCAGGTCGTCGATGTAGGTCGACTGGAAGGCGTCACCGATCTCGGCACGTTCGCGCTTGAGGAACTCCAGCAGTTGCGGGGTCACGAACTCGGAGATCTTGTCCATTTCGTTGGCGTCCCAATGCTGTTGCAGGGACTGGAAGTGGCTGCGGGCCGCTTCGACGAAACGCTCTTCGTTGAACCAGGCCGGTGCGTTGATCACCGGACGGGCGGCAGGAGCTGCCGAACCACCGAAGATCGAGCCCATGGCAGGCTTTTGCTCGAACGCTTCACGCTGCATCGGCGCGCCGGCTGGAGCCAGGTGCTCCTGCTGCTTGCGGCGACGGGCGGCGATAAAACGGAAGACCAGGAAGGCGATGACGCCCATGATCAGGATGTCGAAGATCTGCATGCCCTGGAAGCCGTCGCCCATGAACATGGACGCAAGCAGGCCACCGGCGGCGATGCCGGCCAGTGGGCCCAGCCAACGCGAAGCACCGCCAGCCTTGGCAGCAGCGCCAGCGGCACCGGCTGCGCCTGCAGTAGCCGCAGCACCGCCGGCACCGGCGGATGGAGCCATTTGGCTGGTCTGGTGAGTCGGTGCCGCGCCCGAGCTTTTGCCGCCACCGAAGCGTTTGGCGTTGGCGTCGAGGCTCATCGTCAGGCCGATGCACAACGCCATGGCGATGCTAAGAAAACGTTTCATATAGGGAATTCCCATTTGTGGATTGCACGCGCGCCATGTTGCACAGGTGTCGTGGCAGTGGCTAGCGGCATAATGTTTCGGGCTTTTGCGTAAGACCAAATCCGAAGGGTCTGTAGGACCAATTACAGATATTGGCCCGCACGCCTCTAAAACAAGGCTGGGCCAATAATCTTCATGTTACGCAGTGTTTCATGATGGTGGGCTTATTGTGGCCAGCTCAGACCGCTTCGAGCTTGGCGTAACCCATCATCAGCCACTTGCTGCCCTCGGCGAAGTTCACCTGCACCCGCGCCTGGGCGCCGGCGCCTTCGAAGTTGAGGATCACGCCTTCGCCGAAGATCGCATGCTTGACCTGCTGGCCCAGGCTGAACGGGGTTTCCGGTATTTCGGAACCGGCAAACATGCTGCTGGAGTTCTGTTGCTGGCCACCGCCGAACGGGCGGCTGACGCTGTTGGACAAGCGTACTTCCTGGATCAGACCCTTCGGCACCTCACGTACGAAGCGCGACACCTTGTTGTAGGTTTCGCTGCCGTACAGGCGTCGGGTCTCCGCGTAGGTCATCACCAGATTCTGCATCGCCCGGGTAATACCCACGTAGGCCAGGCGGCGTTCTTCTTCAAGGCGGCCGGGCTCTTCCAGGCTCATCTTGTGAGGGAACAGGCCTTCTTCCATGCCCACCAGGAACACATAAGGGAATTCCAGGCCTTTGGCGCTGTGCAAGGTCATCAGCTGGATGCTGTCTTCATGCTCGTCGGCCTGGGTATCGCCGGCTTCCAGCGAGGCGTGGCCCAGGAAGGCGGCGAGCGGCGTCAGCTCTTCGTCGTCCTCGGTGTTTTCGAACGCGCGGGCGGCGCTGACCAGTTCCTCAAGGTTTTCTACCCGGGCCTGGCCTTTCTCGCCTTTTTCCGCTTCGTGATAGGCGATCAGCCCGGACTGCTCGATCACGGTCTGAGTCATCAGGTGCAGCGGCATCTCTGCGCACTTGGCGGCCAGGTTCTCAATCAGCTCGACAAACACCCCCAACGCCCCCGCAGCACGGCCAGTCAGGCCTTTGTTGGCGATCAGCAAGCGCATGGCTTCCCACATCGACACATCGGCATGGCGCGCATGGTCGCGGATCGCTTCGACGGTTTTCTCGCCAATGCCACGCGCCGGGATGTTGATCACCCGCTCCAGCGCTGCATCGTTACCACGGCCTTCAAGCAAACGCAGGTAGGCCATGGCGTTCTTGATTTCGGCGCGTTCGAAGAAGCGCTGGCCGCCATAGATGCGGTACGGGATGCGTTCGCGCAGCAAGGCTTCTTCCAGCACCCGCGATTGGGCGTTGGAACGGTACAGAATCGCGATATCGCTGCGGGCCAGGCCGGTTTTCAGTGCGCTTTCGATGGTTTCGACCACGTAGCGCGCTTCATCGTGCTCATTGAACGCCGCGTACAGGTTGATCGCCTCGCCTTCGCCGCCGTCGGTCCACAGCTCTTTGCCCAGGCGCCCGGTGTTGTTGGCGATCAAGGCGTTGGCCGCCTTGAGGATCCCGGCGGTGGAGCGGTAGTTCTGCTCCAGGCGGATGGTCACCGCGTCCGGGAAGTCTTCGGAATACTGGTATATGTTCTCGATTTTCGCGCCACGCCAGCCGTAGATCGACTGGTCGTCATCGCCCACCACCATCAGGCTGTCACCGCCCTTGGCCAGCAGACGCAACCAGGCGTACTGCACGGCGTTGGTGTCCTGGAACTCGTCCACCAGGATATGGCGGAAGCGTTTCTGGTAATGGGCCAGCAAACCGGGGTTGTCGCGCCACAGGTCGAGGGCACGCAGCAGCAGTTCGGAGAAGTCGATGACGCCAGCGCGCACACAGGCCGCTTCATAGGCCTCATAAATGCTGCGCATGGTGGCCAGGAACAGGTCGCCGCTGGCCTGGATATGTTGCGGGCGCAGGCCCTCGTCTTTCTGGCCGTTGATAAACCACTGTGCCTGGCGCGCCGGCCAGCGTTGTTCGTCCAGGCCCAGTTCGCGGATCACGCGCTTGACCAGGCGTTGCTGGTCGTCGCTGTCGAGAATCTGGAAGGTCTGGCTCAGTCCGGCTTCCTGCCAATGCGCCCGCAACAGGCGGTGCGCCAGGCCGTGGAAGGTGCCCACCCACATGCCGGCCGGGCTGATGCCCATCAACTGCTCGATGCGATGACGCATCTCGGCAGCGGCCTTGTTGGTGAAGGTCACCGACAGGATGGAATGCGGGGACGCGTTTTCGACCTGGATCAACCAGGCGATACGGTGCACCAGCACTCGGGTTTTACCGGAGCCAGCACCGGCCAGGACCAACTGACGGCCAACGGGGGCCGCTACGGCCTGGCGTTGGGCATCGTTGAGGGAGTTCAGCAAAAGAGAGAGATCATCGCGCATCGACGCATTCTATGGGCCTTGGGGGGCCTGGGCAAATCCCAATGCCGGATGGTCGATGCAAAACGCCTGCAAGCTACCGACGGGCGAACATTCTGACGGGGGTGATGACCGGTTGGTCATCGCCCGCAGCCCATGCTGTGTCTTGCTCAAGCGGTCTGGGCCAAAGGTTTGCGGCCAATCGCAGCAGGTTTTTTATGACTTGTAGCAGTTTGGCCCAGGCGCTTGCTTGTGTATGCTCCGTCGACGTTTCGGGCTCACCATTATAAGAACACCGCCTATGACCCTTAGCACCGACCTGTTTGGCCCCTCGCCGGCCCCAGCGCAGGTCATCCGTAAACACTATGCAACCGAAATCGCGGTTGAGCGCACGCGCCTGCTGTATCAAGGTTCGTTGCTGCCGACGCTGCTGATGCTGGTCAACGGCCTGGTCTGCGCCTGGTTGCTGTGGAACCCCAATCAGTACCTGCTGGACAGCGTCTGGCTGCTCTGGCTGCTTGCCCTGGTGGCGATGCGCGTGATTCAAGTGGCAGCCTTTGATTCGGCCATGCCCAGCCGGCAGGCCCAGCCTGTGTGGCGCCGTATGTTCATGCTCGGCTCGGCGGTCAGTGGCCTGACCCTCTCCGTTGCGGCCATTGCCCTGGTGCCCACGGACAGCTTCATGCATCAGGCCTGGGTGTTTGGCCTGATCGGCGCCGCCACCTTGTCGGCCAGCGTGGCCTATGCCGTGAGCTTTTGGGCCTACCTGTCGTTTGCCTTGCCGTGCCTGGTGCCGGCCATCGTCTACCTGTTCTGGAATGGCACACCGCAGCAACAAGGCTGGGGCGTGCTCGGGCTGATCCTGCTGGCGTCCCTGAGCCTGGTGGCGTGGCAGGTCAACCGCCTGATCCAGCGCGGGTTGTTGCGCCGTTTCCAGAACCAGGCCCTGATCGAGCATTTACAACAGGCGCAGCAACGCAGTGAGCAGTTGAACCTGGAGCTGGTGCGCGAAGTCGAGCAGCGCCGCGAGGTGGAGCAAAACTTGCGTGAAGCCCAGGTCGGTCTGCAAGATCGTGTGGCGCAACGCAGCCAGCAATTGGATGCTGCCAGCCTCGCCTTGAGTAAAAGCGAAGCGCGCCTGGCCATGGCCCTGCAAGCCAGTGAACTGGGCCTGTGGGACTGGAACCTGCAAACCGACGAGGTCCACCACACGCAACTCAAGGAGTTGTTTGGCCTGGAGCCCGAATACGTCACGGCGATGCTCAGCCACCTCAAACCGCGCCTGCACCCCGACGATCTACCACTGCTCAAGCACGCACTGGTAGAGCATCTCAAAGGCCGCAGCGAGGACTATCAGGTGGAGTACCGGATACGTCATGGCGATGGGCATTGGGTGTGGATCGAAGATCGCGGGCGCGCCGTGGAGCGCACGCCCAGTGGCCGCGTCATCCGTATGCTGGGCACGCGCCGCGACATCAGCGCCGGCAAGGCGGTGGAGGAGCAGCAACGCCTGGCTTCGACGGTGTTCGAGGCGGCCAGCGAAGGCATTGTGATCCTCGACCCGAACTACGCGTTGATCGCCGTGAACCAGGCGTTCAGCCGCGTCACCGGTTTCGACATTGACGACATGCTTGGCCGCAACGTTGTGGAACTGCCCTGCAGTCGCGATGCGCGGCGCCACTTCCCGCTGATCCGCCAGGCATTGCTCAGCCACGGCACCTGGCAGGGCGAATTGGTGGAGACGCGCAAGAACGGCGAACTGTACCCGCAATGGCTACAACTGAATGTGGTGCGTGATGTACGGGGGAACGTCAGTCATATCGTAGGGTTCTTCGCCGATCTGTCCGCCCGGCGCGAGTCGGAAGAGCGCATGCGCTACCTCACCCACTACGACGAGTTGACCGGGCTGGCCAACCGCTCGCTGTTTCGCGAACGGCTGCGCGAAGCTCACCAGCGGGTGCGCCAAGGCGGTCGCAGCCTCGCGCTGCTGCATATCAACCTCGACCGCTTCAAATTGCTCAATGACAGCCTGGGCCATGAAGTGGCCGACCAACTGCTGCAAAAAATGGCGCGGCGCTTGATCAACGCGCTGCCGGAGGCCGACACCATCGCGCGCCTGTCCGGTGATGAATTCGCCGTACTGTTTGACGCCTATGGCAACTTATCCAGCCTGGCGCGGGTGGCGACCCGGTTGCTGGCGAAGCTGCGCGTGCCGGTGAACGTGGAGGGGCATGAGCTGGTGGTAAGCGCCTCTATGGGCGTCAGCCTGTTGCCTGATAACGCACGGGAAATTTCTGCACTGGTCAGCCAGGCGAATATGGCGATGCAGCACGCCAAGCATTTGGGCGGGAATAATTTCCAGTTCTTCACCGACAGCCTGCAAGCCAGCACCCTGGAGCGTTTGCAGTTGGAAAACCACCTGCGCAAAGCCATTGACGAGCGTCAGCTCACGGTGTTCTACCAACCCAAGCTATGCCTGGTCACTGGCAAGCTGAAGGCTGCCGAGGCGTTGGTCCGCTGGGAACATCCGCAGTGGGGCATGGTGCCGCCGAGTGACTTTATCGGTTTGGCGGAAGAAACCGGCTTGATCGTGCCGTTGGGCGAATTTGTGCTGCGCCAGGCCTGCTGGCAGGCCTGCGAATGGCAGCGTCAGGGGCTGGCGCCGATTCGCGTGTCGGTCAACCTGTCGGTGCATCAACTGCGCCAGGGCAAGCTGGTCAGCCTGGTACGTCAAGTGCTGGAAGAAACCGCACTGGACCCGCAGTACCTGGAGCTGGAACTGACCGAAAGCCAGTTGCTCGACAGCGTTGAGCACATCATCGCCACCTTCCAGCAGTTGCGCGACCTGGGGGTGAAGCTGGCCATCGACGACTTTGGCACCGGTTATTCGTCCCTCAGCTACCTCAAGCGTATCCCGGTGGACTACGTAAAAATCGACCAGGCCTTTATCCGGGGGCTTGGCCAGGGGCGCGAGGATGCGGCCATCACCCGTGCGATCATCGCCATGGCCCACGGGTTGGCCCTCAAGGTAGTGGCCGAAGGGGTGGAGGATCAGCAGCAGCTGGATTTCCTGCGCGGTGAGCAGTGCGACGAGGTACAGGGTTACCTGATCAGCCCGCCCATGAGGGCCGAAGGGCTGGCGGATTTGTTACGCAAAAACGCAGATTTTTCTTAACGCAGCGTAGGCCGCCTTTATGGCTACATAGCGCCTGCCCGCTGAATCAGAGGGGAGTAGGGCGATTTAGTGATGCATCGAGCGGGCAAAACGACAATTCTTGTAGTATAACTACAAGCTTGCTACATCCCTGGCGCCTGCCAATAACAAGAGTCCTGCCCTTTGAACCTGTTGCAACATATCGCCCAGTCGCGCCACCTGTTACGCAAATCGGAACTCAAGGTTGCCGATCATGTGCTGCTTGACCCTGCGGCCGTGATGCACAGTTCCATGGCCGACCTGGCCCACAGCGTGGGCATCAGCGAGCCGACCATCGTGCGCTTCTGCCGCGCCATTGGTTGCTCCGGCTTTCAGGACCTCAAGCTCAAGCTGGCGCAAAGCCTGGCTGCCGGTGCGAGCTTCGGCCAGTTTGCAATTCATGAAGACGACTCCGTCGCCGACTACAGCCTGAAAATCTTCGACACCACCTTGCACACCTTGATGGAGGTGCGTGAGAAGCTCGACCCGGTGGAGCTGCAAAAGGCCGTGACCGCAATGTCCCAGGCCCAGCGCGTCGAGTTCTACGGCTTCGGTGCGTCCGGCGCGGTGGCGGCCGATGCCCAGCACAAGTTCTTCCGCCTGCTGCTGACCGCCGCGGCCTACAGCGACCCGCACATGCAGGCGATGTCGGCGGTGACCTTGAAGCCCACTGACGTGGCCATCTGCATTTCCCAATCAGGTCGTTCCAAAGACCTGCTGATCACCGCCAACCTGGTGCGTGAGAGCGGCGCGTCGTTGATTACCCTGTGCCCGAGCCAGACGCCATTGGCGGAGTTGTCCACGGTGAACCTGGCGATCGACGTGCATGAAGACACCGAAATCTACACGCCGCTGACCTCGCGCATTGCCCACCTGGTGGTCATCGACGTGTTGGCGATGGGCGTGGCCATGGCCCGTGGCCCGAGCCTGGTCAACCACCTCAAGAGCGTGAAGCGCAGCTTGCGTAGCCTTCGCCTCTCGCCAAAATCCGTCAAAGCCCTCGACGACTGAGGGTCTGTGGGAGCTGGCTTGCCTGCGATAGCGGTCTGCCAGTTACCCTCTTCATTGCCTGATACACCGCCATCGCAGGCAAGCCAGCTCCCACATGGTTTTGCGCCAGCTTCGCAAGATTCATCATCCTGTAATCCCCGCGCCGCCAAACCGTCATCCCCCGCGCCCATCCTGTACTCCCCGTACTCGCATTGGGAGACTCCAAATGACCCGGCCCTACGAAGACAGCAACAGCACCGTCAAGACCCGTCGTCAGCAGGAAGACCAGCGCCGCATGGCGTTCCGTCGCGCCATCGAAGACCGTTGCGAGGAGCGCCAGTTGCTCCAGAGCATCAGTGACTACCCGGAACTGCATTGGCAGGTACCCGTGGCTGCCCAGCGAAACGCTCAGCCAGCGCGCTGATCTGCACCCGTTCGCTGCGAATAAAGCCCAGGAACGCATGGGCCACCGGTGACAGGCGTTTAGCCTTGGCCTGTACCAGGCACCAACTGCGGTACAGCGGCAGTTCTTCCACAGGCAGCTCCTTGAGCCCGCCCGTGGCCAGCTCCAGGTTCAAGGCGTGGCGCGTCAGCAGGGCCACGCCCAACCCTGCACTCACACATTCACGCTGCGCCTCGGCCGAGGCCACTTCCACCGTCTGGGTGAAGTGCACGCGTTTTTCCTTGAAATATTCCTCGCAGGCCAGTCGCGTGCCAGAGCCCGGTTCGCGGATGAGCAGGGTATAAGGCTCCAGGTCTTGCAGGCGCAGCGGCCCTTGCAGGCTCAACGGATGATCCGGCAATGCCACGGCGACAATCGGATTGTTGAGAAACGGCAGGAATTCCAGGCCCATGTCCTGGGGTACCATGGACATGATCACCAGGTCGTCGCGGTTGTCCGAGAGCCGGCGGATCACCTGGGCACGGTTGACCACCGTGAGCTGCAATTGCACTTCCGGATGCTGGCGCTTGAAGGCGGCGAACAGGTGCGGCACGAAATACTTGGCGCTGGACTCCACCGCCAGTTTCAGTTGGCCTTGCAGTGAACCCTGCATGTCCGACAGCTGCATATCGAGGTTTTCCAGGCGCCCGAAGATGTCGCGGCTGGCCCGTTGCAAAGCTTCGGCGGCCTCGGTCATGTAGAGTTTTTTGCCGACATAGTCGAACAGCGGTTGGCCGATCAGTTCTTCCAGCTGGCGAATTTGCAGGCTGACCGCCGGTTGGGTGAGGGACATTTCCTCGGCGGCACGGCTGTAGGAACGCAAATCACACACTTCATTGAAGATCTGCAATTGGCGCAATGTCATACGCATCAATGACTTACGCATTTTATAAAGCCTCGGCCCCTTGGTGTTCCGGCTAACTATAAGTCTTTACTTATACACAGCCCAATAATTATTGATTTTTGTTAATTCTCCTGTGCGCATAGTGTGTGTCTCGCGACTGTCATGAAACATTTGGTCACGCGCCGGCCCGGCTGCAACGGGTCGAAGCACGCAAATCGGCTCAAGGGAATTTCCAAGTGATAAAAAAGATCCTGATCGCCAACCGTGGTGAAATTGCCGTACGAATCGTGCGTGCCTGCGCCGAGATGGGCATTCGCTCGGTCGCGGTTTATTCGGACGCCGACCGCCATGCGTTGCACGTCAAGCGTGCCGACGAAGCCCACAGCATCGGTGCCGAGCCACTGGCCGGTTACTTGAACCCGCGCAAGCTGGTGAACCTGGCGGTGGAAACCGGCTGCGATGCGCTGCACCCCGGCTACGGCTTCCTGTCGGAAAACGCCGAATTGGCAGATATCTGTGCCGAGCGCGGCATCAAGTTCATCGGCCCTTCGGCAGAAGTGATTCGCCGCATGGGCGACAAGACCGAAGCGCGCCGCAGCATGATCAAGGCCGGTGTGCCGGTCACGCCGGGCACCGAAGGCAACGTTGCCGACATCCACGAAGCCCTCACTGAAGGCGACCGTATCGGTTACCCGGTGATGCTCAAGGCCACCTCCGGTGGTGGCGGCCGTGGCATTCGTCGTTGCAACAGTCGCGAAGAACTTGAACAAGCCTTTCCCCGCGTGATTTCCGAAGCCACCAAGGCCTTCGGTTCGGCGGAAGTGTTCCTGGAAAAATGCATCGTCAATCCCAAGCACATCGAAGCGCAGATCCTCGGTGACAGCTTTGGCAACGTGGTGCACCTGTTCGAACGTGATTGCTCGATCCAGCGTCGCAACCAGAAGCTGATCGAAATCGCCCCCAGCCCGCAACTGACCCCGGAACAGCGCGCCTACATCGGCGATCTGTCGGTGCGCGCTGCCAAAGCCGTGGGCTACGAGAACGCCGGTACCGTGGAGTTCCTGCTCGCCGAGGGCGAGGTGTACTTCATGGAGATGAACACGCGGGTGCAGGTGGAACACACCATCACCGAAGAAATCACCGGCATCGATATCGTTCGCGAGCAAATCCGCATCGCCTCCGGCCTGCCGTTGTCAGTCAAGCAGGAAGACATCCAGCACCGGGGTTTCGCGTTGCAGTTTCGTATCAACGCTGAAGACCCGAAGAACAACTTCCTTCCAAGCTTCGGCAAGATCACCCGTTACTACGCCCCCGGCGGCCCCGGCGTGCGTACCGACACGGCGATCTACACCGGCTACACCATCCCGCCGTTCTACGACTCCATGTGCCTGAAACTGGTGGTGTGGGCGTTGACCTGGGAAGAAGCCATGGACCGCGGCCTGCGTGCCCTGGACGACATGCGCCTGCAAGGCGTGAAGACCACTGCCGCCTATTATCAGGAAATCCTGCGCAACCCGGAATTCCGTAGCGGCCAGTTCAATACAAGCTTTGTGGAAAGCCACCCTGAGCTGACCAACTACTCGATCAAGCGCAAACCCGAAGAGCTGGCCCTGGCCATCGCCGCCGCCATCGCCGCCCACGCAGGCCTGTGAGGAATATAACAATGAGCAAGAAGATCTTCGTAACCGACACCATCCTGCGCGACGCCCACCAATCGTTGCTGGCCACCCGCATGCGCACCGACGACATGCTGCCGATCTGCGACAAGCTCGACAAAGTCGGCTACTGGTCCCTGGAAGTCTGGGGCGGCGCGACCTTCGACGCCTGTGTGCGCTTCCTCAAGGAAGACCCGTGGGAGCGCCTGCGCCAACTGCGCGCCGCACTGCCCAATACGCGCCTGCAAATGCTGCTGCGCGGCCAGAACCTGCTGGGCTACCGCCATTACAGCGACGACGTGGTCAAAGCCTTCGTGGCCAAGGCGGCGGTCAACGGTATCGACGTGTTCCGCATTTTCGATGCAATGAACGACGTGCGTAACCTGCGCGTGGCCATTGAAGCGGTGAAAGCCGCTGGCAAACATGCACAAGGCACCATCGCCTACACCACCAGCCCAGTGCATACCGTGGAAGCGTTCGTGGCCCAGGCCAAGCAATTGGAAGCCATGGGCTGCGACTCCATCGCGATCAAGGACATGGCCGGCCTGCTCACGCCCTACGCCACTGGCGAACTGGTCAAGGCACTCAAAGCCGAGCAGAACCTGCCGATCTTTATCCATTCACACGACACCGCCGGCCTGGCCGCGATGTGCCAACTCAAGGCCATCGAAAACGGTGCCGACCACATCGATACGGCCATCTCCAGCTTTGCCTGGGGCACCAGCCATCCGGGCACCGAGTCGATGGTCGCAGCCCTTAAAGGCAGCGAGTTCGACACCGGCCTCGACCTGGAACTGCTGCAAGAGATCGGCCTGTACTTCTACGCCGTGCGCAAGAAGTACCACCAGTTCGAGAGCGAATTCACCGCCGTCGACACCCGTGTGCAAGTCAACCAGGTGCCGGGCGGGATGATCTCCAACCTGGCCAACCAGCTCAAAGAGCAGGGCGCCCTCAACCGCATGAGCGAAGTGCTGGCCGAGATTCCACGAGTGCGTGAAGACCTCGGCTTCCCGCCATTGGTAACCCCGACCTCGCAGATCGTCGGCACCCAGGCGTTCTTCAACGTATTGGCCGGCGAGCGCTACAAAACCATCACCAACGAAGTGAAGCTCTACCTGCAAGGCGGTTACGGCAAGGCGCCGGGCACGGTGAACGAAAAACTGCGCCGCCAGGCCATCGGCAGCGAAGACGTGATCGACGTGCGCCCGGCGGATTTGCTCAAGCCGGAAATGACCAAGCTGCGCGGCGAAATCGGTGCATTGGCCAAGTCCGAAGAAGACGTGCTGACCTACGCCATGTTCCCGGACATCGGGCGCAAGTTCCTCGAAGAACGCGACGCCGGCACCCTGGCCCCTGAAGTGTTGTTGCCGATCCCGGAAGCGGGCGGCGTGGCCCGTGCTGGCGGTGAAGGTGTACCGACCGAATTCGTTATCGACGTGCACGGCGAAAGCTACCGTGTGGATATCACCGGTGTCGGTGTAAAGGCCGAAGGCAAGCGTCACTTCTACCTGTCCATCGACGGTATGCCGGAAGAAGTGGTGTTCGAGCCGCTAAACGAATTTGTCAGCAGCGGCGGCAGCAAGCGCAAGCACGCGACCGAACCGGGCCATGTCAGCACGGCGATGCCGGGCAATATCGTCGATGTGCTGGTCAAGGTCGGCGACGTGGTCAAGGCCGGCCAGGCCGTGTTGATTACCGAAGCCATGAAGATGGAGACCGAAGTGCAGGCAGCGATTGCCGGTAAGGTCGCCGCTGTTCATGTGGCCAAAGGCGACCGGGTGAACCCTGGGGAAATCCTGATTGAGATCGAAGGCTGATTACTCAGCCTTCCAACTACCGCTTAAACCTCGGGGGGCATGTGCCCCCTTTTTTTGCTGATTTTTTGACCATCAGGCGGTGATTGCCGGGCTCTCCTTGCGTTTGAATTCGACAAAAATGCCCTTCGGGGTGTAGATCAATTCAGGTTCCAGGGTGGTCAGGTTACTGCTGATGGCGCCGAACCTCCCATCGATGGTGCTTGCTTTGGCGATGGGTAGCTGGCGCTTGAGCAACTCGTCGCTCTCTGGCTGTACGTCAAGGTGCAGGGTGGGGTTCCCCAACGTTAATGTGTTGCCGACGTTCAGCACGGAGTGCTGCTGATCCACGCCGATTTTGAAATTCACGCTCGATCCTGGTTTCAGATTCAGATCATTGGTGATTCTTGTCCGTGCAGTGATCGTGGGATCGAGCAGCAGGGTGCCGGCTACGTTAAGATTGTCGACGTTACCGCCGGAGTAGCTCGCGCCCGGCTCGATATCCATTGTGCCCTTGATCCCACTACGGTTGATCAACGTCGCGTCGCTGTACACCTTGCCTTGTCGGTTGGCGTGCAGTGCACCGGTCAGTTCCCAGGAGCCTTTGCCGACCCACAGATGCTGCATTCTTGTCGCCCCTTCAAAAGTCCCTCCTTCAGCATCGTCGAGAATCACCTGATTGGTGCCACTGCCCCCATCCACTTCGCCGTTGAAACGGCTGCCTTTCTTGATAATCAACAGATCGTCACCGCCTCCCATGTCGAGGGCTACGCCGTTGCCGCCGGTGATAACGCCCTGATTGGTCACTTCATCGGCTTTATTTCCGTCCAGCTTCACACCCGTGCCTGTTGCACCGGTGATGCCCCCTCGGTTATCCAGCCAGACGGAGGTGAGCCCGGAGCTGACCAAGCCATGAACAGGCGCCTTGATCTGTACATCCGGGCTGTTGACGATTTCAACGGCTGTCATGAGGTGGGGGTTAGCCAGGTTGGCGTCGCTTTGGGTCAGTTTGGCCAAGTGATCGATATTCATACCGTGACTGCTCGCTGAGCCTGGGGTAGTCATGAGTTTGATGGTATGGGTATTGAGCAAGCCATTGGACGGTTGGCTATGGGCAGTCTTGAGCTCGCCAGACGTTGCTGGCGGGTGTACAGGTGGTTGCGATGGTGTGGCCGGGGTGACGGCAGCGGCGAGGGACTGGGTGCCATGGGCAAACAGCATGCCCATGGACGGGATAAACGAGAATGGCGAGATCATGGTTTCCGGCCTCTTCGGTGTAGGAGGCCGGAGTGTAGCGAGCACAATCACCGGCTTAATGTCAGGCGTTATAACCGGCTTGAGCGTGAAGTTTCCTCAGTTGCTGTCTTAAAACCCCATCTTCCATTCGCCTACCAGCCCATGGTTACGGCTGTTACTGCCGACCTCAGCGGTGTACGCGACGCTCACTGCCTGGTGAGCAGAAAGGCCTATGTCCAACCCCGTGCGCAGGGCCAGGCTGTCGCGGTTCAGCGAGACGCCATCGACGGTGAAGTCACTCTTTTCTCCGGTCAGGTCAATCAGTCGAGAAGATTGCTTCACGCTGCTTTGCACGTCGCCGTAGAGGTGCTTCCAGTGGGTGCTCAAATGCGGGGACAGGCTCATGTTGTTATCAAAACGATAAAGGCTGCCCAAGCGAAGCCCCAGGGTGCTGCTGAGGTTTTGCTGGGTTTGCGCACCGACATTCAACGCCGCAAAGCCGCCTTTTTCCTTGAAGCCTTCACGATGGTAGCGCTGGTACCCCAGGCCTGCGAACGGCTCGACGCTTAACGTATCCTTGCCCAGCTGGTAGCCCATTTCGCCAAACACGGTTTGGCTTTGGGCCGTGTATTTGCCTTTGAGTTGCTCGCGATAACCCAAGAAGTCGATATCGACACCGCGTTTGTTTTGCCCGTCATGGTTGCTGTAGATGGCACCCAGGCGCAGAGCCAGCGGGCCGTCCTGGCGTACGGCGTATGCGCCCAGATGCCAGCTGTCGAGTGCTGCTTTGAAACGCTTGTGCTCAAACTCGCTTTCGGATTTACCTCCCACCACACCGGCACGCCAAGCGTGGTCGACTGCCCAGTCGGCGCCCAGAACAACGCCCTTGGTGCTTTGCTGCAACCCGACGCTGCCATATTGGCCGTCAAGTTTGCCGTTGTGGCTGAGGCCTTTTACCCAGATGCGGCCATCGGCGTCGTCTGCGACGTTTGCTGGCAGGTCGCGCAGGACCGAGAGCAGCGTGTCGCTGACCTGTTGCGTGCTCATTTGGGTGGCTGCGGCAAGGTTGGCATTCTGGCTGCCCGCGAGTTGTTCGAGGGCCTGAGCGACCTTCCCCGGTGCGAGGTTATTGAGGTATTCGCCGATATTGCCCAGTTCGTACCTGTCCCAGGGGGTGAGTTTGTCTGATTCAAGTAGCGATTTGACCGCCGCGTCCACGGCCAGCGCCAGGCGCTGGCCGTTGCGAGTGTTTGTGTGTTCGGCCAGGTAAAAATCGACGGGGGCGTCTGTCGAAAGGCGATGCAAGACGCCGTCACGATTGATTGACCCGGTCAGGTCTGTGATCCCGGACCGATCGAACACGTGTTCCACGCTTCCCTGCGCTTGGGCAAATTGAATGCTGCTGGCGGCCAGCCCGAAGGACATGACGAGCACGAGTCGCTGTAAGGTGAATGGCATGCAGTCCCAACCTCTTGATTAATGAGGCCGGGAATTTAGGCGAGGTGAGGGGGGGATAACTGTCAGGCCATCGACCCCTGATTTGCGGGAGTTGTCTCTAGTACGGTGCGATTAAAAACTCATCTGCCATTGGCCGGTCAGCGCATGGTTGCGGCTGTTGCTGCCCACTTCGCCTGTATAGCCCAGGCCCAGGCGATGGCGGGCGGATAAGCCAAGGTCCAGGCCCGCTTCCAGCAACAGGCTGTCCCGATCCAGGGCGCTGCCTTGCACATTGAACGCCGTGCCCCCGGCCAGGAAGGCCTGGCCGGTGGTGCTGTCGACATCGCCATAGGTGTGCTTCCAGCCAACGCTGGCGCGGGGTGTGAGGCTGACGCCGTTGTCCAGCTGGCTCAGATGCGCCAGGCGCAGGCCGAAGGTGCTGCTGAAGTTGTCCTGGGTCTGGCCCTTGACGTGTAACGCAGCGGCGCCGCCTTTTTCGTTATAGCCGTCGCGCTGGTAGCGCTGGTAGCCGAGGTTGGCGAACGGCTCTGCGCTCAAGCGCCCTGCGCCAAGGGCGTATCCCAGTTCAGCAAAAGCCTGCTGACTGTTGGCGTCATAGTCGCCTTTGGGGCGGTCGTTAAAACCGCTGAAGGCCACCGTGCGTTTACTGTCGCCTTGGTGCCCGCTGTAGGCAGCACCCAGGCGCAAGGCCAGTGCGCCACTCTGGCGCAGGGCATAGACGCCGGCGTGCCAGCTGTCGACGCTGCCGTCCACACCGGCGGTGTCCAGGTCGGTCTTGGAATAACCCCCCAGCACACCCAGGCGCCAGTCGCCGTCCAGCGCCCAATCGGCACCGAGCACTGTGCCCTTGGTGCGTTGGGTCAAACCGTTACTGCCGTGCTCGCCGTCGAGCTTGCCGTAGCTGCCGATACCTTGCAGCCACAGGCGGCCGCGGGCGTTCGGGTCATTGAGGTTGCGCACCTCGGCGGGTACCCCGGTGGCCGCCAGTGCGGGCGTGTTTTTGCCGTCCAGCCCCACCAGCAGTCCCGCACCGCCACCCACCTGGTGCATGGCGGCGAGCATGCTGTTGCCCACTTGAGCACTGGCATTGAGGGTGGCGCTGGTGAGGCTCGCAGTGCTGCTACCCGCCAGTTGTTCGATGGCTGCACCGGCCGTGGCGGTGGTGGTATTGAGCAGGGCGTTGTACAGCGGATTGTTCGTGCCCAGGCCCGCCAGGCTGCTGGCGGCGCTGGCACCGTTGGCGGTTCTGGCGAACTGGTTGAAGGCGATGTCGTTACGTGTGTACGTGAGGCCGACCTGAGTGGCGCTGTAGTCCAGGGTTGGGGTCAGGAAGGCGTAGTCGCTGGTAACCTTGCCAAACGTGCCGTTGATGCTGCCGGCTTGCAGCACGCTGTAATGGCTTTGCCACGGGTAGGTGCCTTCGCCGGGGTTGACCGCCAGGGTCGCGCCATTAAGGTAAGCGATGCCGCCGACCTTGATCGGTGCGCTACTGCCGTCGGCGTCGACGCCATAGGCGAGGGTCGAGCCGCTGCCCATGCGCAAGTCACGGCTGATGCTGGCGGTACCCAAAGCGGTGTTGGTCTGCAGGGTGCCGTTCACCAGCAGGCTGCCCACCGAGCCGCCACCGGCATACACACCGCCTGCATCGACCGTCACATTACCGGCAATGCCGCCTTGGTTGACCAGCTTGGCACCGCTGGAAATCTTGCCGCCGTCGCTGAAGTCACCCTGGCCGGTCAACGTCCAGGTGCCTTGCTTGACCTCCAGCCATTCAAGGTTGCGGCTGTCGCTAAAACTACCCCCTGCGACGTCGTCCAGGGTCAGTCGGTCGTAACCGCTGCCGCCGTCTACCGTGCCGATAAAGCGGCTGCCATTGCGCAAGATCAGGTGATCGTCACCGCCGCCCAAGTCCAGGGCCAAGCCATTGCTGGCGCTGATCGTGCCGCTGTTGATGACCGTGTCGGCGTAGTTGCCGACGAACTTCACGCCAAAGCCATCCAGGCCCTGAATCGTGCCGTGGTTCTCCAGGGTGGTAGTCGCAAGCCCGGGCCCGTCGCTGCCGTCGTCCACCAGGATGGCATTGTTGGCACCACTGATCAGCGCGCCCCTGGCGTTGTAGATAGCGCCACCGCCCAGGGCGATCCCTTCGCTGCCGTTGGCGAAGCCGTTCTTGTCGACACCCCCGGCACCGACGCCCTGGATGACGCCGTAGTTTTCGATATGGGCGATCTTGTCGATGTCCACGCCGTCACCGTCGCCATCCGGTTGCAGCCCGGAGAACGCGCCGGTGATGGTGCCGTGGTTGATCACAGTGCCGTCGCCATCGGAACCAAAGCCTGAGCCGTTGCGGCCGATCACGGTGCCGTAGTTGGTCAGCGCGGCACCCTCGTCCGTGGTGATGCCATGGCGGCCACCGGAAATCAGGCCGTAATTGGTGATCGTCACGCCGCTGGCGGAGTCGATGTCCACGCCATCGAACTTGTCATCGCGGGAGAAGGTGTTGCCGGTGGAAATCTCGCCGTAGTTAGTGATAGAGGCGTTGGCGCCGGTCTTCATGCCGTCGCTGGCCTCCCCGTGAATCAAACCACCGGCACGGTTGATGATGGTGGTGGTGACGTTGCTGCTGCGCAGCGCATCCAGGTCCAGCCCTTGGCCGGTGGCCGAGCGAATGGTGCCGCTGTTGTCGATCAGCACGCTGCCGCTGGCAACGTTACTGTTGATGCGCAACGCATCATTGGCGCCTTGGATCACCCCGCCGGCAAGGTTGTAAATGCTGTACCTGCGCTCCCCGCTGACACTCCCCGAACTGTCGATACCCCGACCGCCACTGGAGACCAGCTTGCCCGCGTTCGTCACCACCACCCCCGCACCGCGGGTGCCGTCCTTGAGCGTCACCGCCACCCCAGAGGTTCTAATGCTGCCAGGCGCCGACGTGGTCAACGTATCACTGCCCCCCAAGGTTTGCCCCTGGGTGGTAGGCGTGTCGATCTGCAGGGTTTTGGCTGCGGCTGCTTCGATGAAACCGCCGCTGGCCAACAGGGTGATGGTGAGCGCGAAGCGTTGAGGAGACGGGGGCATGCTGGGCGACCTTGTTATGGCAAGCGAGTCGACCTGTATAGCGGAGGGGAGTTGCAGGAATGTGTCGAAAAGATGACGACAATGAATATGCAATCTATTGCAGATCCTTGAGCCTATTCAGCCTGAGCGCTGCAATATATTGCACATTCTGCACGTCAACCGCGCCGCACGTAGCCCTTGCCGAAATGCCGCTCCATCCGCGCCTGGATCAATTCGAGCCCCAGGGACATCACCCAATAAATGATCGCCGCCGTCGTGAGCATCTCGATATAGCGGTAGCTTGAGCGGCCATAGGACTGCGCCAGAAACATCACTTCCCACACGCCCATCACCGAGATCAGCGACGAATCCTTGAGCATCGAGATGAACTGGTTGGTGGCCGGCGGGATGATGGTGCGCATGGCCTGGGGCAGCGTCACGTGCCAGAAGATCGCCCTGTCGCGCATGCCCAGGGCCAGCGCAGCCTCGCGTTGACCATGGGGCACACCGAGGATGCCGGCGCGGAAAATCTCGCTCAGGTAGGCGCCGTAATTCAGTGACAACGCGATGATCCCGGCGACGATGGCGCCTGGCACCAGCCCCAATTGCGGCAGGCCCAGGTAGATCAACAGGATCTGGATCAGCAGCGGCGTGCCGCGAAAGAACGAGGCGTAGAAACTGGCGATGCCGAACGCCACGGCACTTTTGGACAGGCGCCCCAACGCGGTGATAAAGCCCAGCACCGACGACGCGACAATGGCGCACAGACACAAGAACAGCGTCAGCGCCGCGCCTTGCAGGAAGCCGTTGGGCGCAAGGTGCAGGCCGACCAGGTTGGGCAGCTTGTCGAGGATGATCGAGAACTTCAGGTCAAAGCTCAGGAAAAAACTCGCAAACAGGGCGAACAGCGCCGCCCAGGTCAGGTAAAGCCGTAGGCGAAAACTCATCGGCTTATATCGGCGCCGATCCATTTTTGCGACAGCGCGCTCAAGGTGCCGTCCTGCTTGAGCTGGGCGAAGACCTCACGCACTTTGCTGTCCCACTGCGGGTCGCCTTTCTCGATGGCCACCGAGTTGGGCTCCGAGTACAGCGGCGCACCGGCGAGCTTGAAACGCTTGTCCTGGGTCAGGCGCGGCTGCGCGGTGACCAGGTTGGTGAGGATCGCATCCAGGCGCACGCCAGCGCCCAGGCCCAGATCCTGGAACGCCACGTTGTCGGTGTCGTACGGGGCGATCTGCACCTCCTCGAACGGGTACTGCAACTGCGTGTCTTCGGCGCCTTCGATCACCAGGTTCTTGTTCAGGTAGCTTTCGTAGCTCGAGGCGCTGGTGAGGCCGACTTTCTTGCCGCTCAGGTCCTTCGCTTCGTGGATGCGATCGTCCTTGGCATTGACCACGATCACGGCGGGTGAGGCGTAGTACTCCACCGGGAAGTCGAACACCTCGGCGCGTGCCTTGCTTGGGGTCATGGAGCAGATGCAAATGTCGTAGCGCCCGCTCCAGCGGCCGGCGGCGATCACGTCCCAGGACGGGGTTTCCAGGCGCAACTTCACGCCCAGTTTTTGCGCCACGGCCTTGGCCACGTCCACGTCGAAACCGTCGAGCTGATTCTGGTCATTGAGAAATGAAAACGGCGGATAGCTTTCCATCAGCACGCCGACCAGCTCTTTCTTCTGCTCGACACGATCCAGCGTGGCACCGCCAAAGGCTTGGGTTGAGGCAGCCAACATCGTCAGGCCCAGGGCCAACAGCGGTCTGAATTTCAAAATCGAACACCTGAATAAAAAAGAGGTTGTTATTAACCGAACGGTACGCATTAAATAGTTATAAGAACGACTCTCATAGTGAGTTATTTTCATAAGCATATGAGTAAAAAGCATATGGGCGCAGTAAGCACAGTAATTCTCGATGGTGGCATGGGCCGTGAACTGCAACGCCGTGGCGCGCCGTTCCGTCAGCCGGAATGGTCGGCACTGGCCTTGAGCGAAGCGCCGCAAGCGGTGGAGGCGGTGCACGCGGCCTACATCGACAGCGGCGCCAATGTGATCACCAGCAACAGTTACGCGGTGGTGCCGTTCCACATTGGCGAAGCGCGGTTTGCCCAAGAAGGGCAGGCGCTCGCCGCCCTGGCCGGTGAGTTGGCGCGACGGGCGGTGCAGGCCTCCGGTAAAGCCGTGCAGGTAGCCGGCTCACTGCCGCCGCTGTTTGGCTCTTATCGCCCAGATCTGTTCCAGGCCGAGCGCGTCAGTGAGTTGCTCACTCCCTTGGTGAACGGCCTGGCCCCGCATGTCGATCTGTGGCTGGCGGAAACCCAGAGCTCGATCGCTGAAGCGTGGGCGATCCATGCCGTGCTGCCTAAGGATGGCAAGCCGTTCTGGCTGTCGTTTACCTTGAAAGACGAAGACACCGACGAGGTGCCGCGCCTGCGCTCCGGCGAACCAGTGGCGGACGCAGCCGAGGCGGCGGCGCAACTGGGCGTGCAGGTATTGCTGTTCAACTGCAGCCAGCCGGAAGTGATCGGCGCGGCCATTGATGCGGCGCGGAAAACTTTCGAACGATTGGGTGTAGCGATTCAGATCGGCGCCTACGCCAACGCCTTCCCACCGCAACCCAAGGAGGCCACGGCCAACGATGGTCTGGACCCGTTGCGCGACGACCTCGACCCACCCGGCTACTTGCAGTGGGCGGCGGATTGGCAAGCGCGCGGCGCCAGCCATCTGGGTGGATGCTGCGGCATCGGACCGGAGCATATTGCGGTGCTGGCCCAGAAGTTGGCTGGCTGAGCCTAAGTTCGGAGAGTCGCCACCCTCCAATGTGGGAGCTGGCTTGCCTGCGATGGCATCAACTGGTTTTGCCTGATACACCGAGGTGTCTGTATCGCAGGCAAGCCAGCTCCCACACATGTGAGTATTAACCCCGACACTCGGTGAGTGTCTTCAACTGGCCCGAACCACTCTGGTTCGCCTCCGACAACCACGCCTCAAACCCGGCACCGACCTTCGGCCATTCCGAATCCAGGATCGAATACCACGCCGTATCGCGGTTCTGCCCCTTGACCACCATGTGCTGGCGGAACACCCCTTCAAAACTGAACCCCAAGCGCTCGGCTGCGTACTTGGACCGCGCGTTGCCGTTGTTGCACTTCCACTCCAGCCGACGGTAGCCCTGCTCGAACGCATACTTTGCCAGCAGGTACACCGCTTCGGTGCTTTTCGGCGAGCGCTGCATGGGTGCGCCGAAGGTGACGTGGCCGATTTCGATACGGCCTTGCGCCGGGACGATGGACATCAGGCTGAGGATGCCCTGAACCTGGCCCGTCGCACGGTCGACCACGCTAAAAAAGTACGGGTCGCTGTGAGCGGCGTGGTTGTTCAACCAGGTGTCGAAGGCACTGCGCTCGGTGAACGGGCCGTAGGGCAAGTAATCCCACAGCTTCGGGTCGGCCCCTGGGCCGTCAAGGGCCTGCCACAGTTGATCGGCATGGCGCGCCGGGTCGAGCTTTTCCAGGTGGATAAAACGCCCTTCAAGCAGTTGCGCAGTCGGCGCCGGGACGCCTCTCCAATCAGCGAGGGAATTGATCATGCTGTGCTCCTTAAAGACCTTTACGAAATTGGATGAAGCCTGGGCGTTCGGCGATGCGCTCATAAAGCTGGATCGCCGTGGCGTTGGTCTCATGGGTCAACCAGTGCACCTTGCAGCAGCCATCGGCCTTGGCGGTGGCGTAGACGAACTCAATCAATTGGCGCCCCACGCCCGTGCCACGTTGGGCCGGGTCAACCAGCAAGTCCTGCAGGTAGCAGGAGTTCTCGATGCTCCAGTTGGAGCGATGGTAGATGAAGTTGACCATGCCCACCGCCTTGCCGTCCTGCCAGGCCAGTGCCGAATGGGTCGGCTCGCTGGGGTCGATCAGGCGTTGCCAGGTGCTTTGGCTGACGGTGTCCGGCAGTTCGGTGTTGTAGAACGCCAAGTAGGCCTGCCATAGCGGCAGCCAGGCGGCTTGGTCGGCGGCTGTGACCTGGCGAATGTCGATCAAGCTCATTCTGAAACTCCTTGGGGAATAAAGCGGGCGAGGGTCTGGTCACGTACATCGGCACTGGCGGCCAGGCCGTCACGTACACCGGCCATGTCGGCGGCGCTGCGGTTCTGGCTGAGTTTGCGTTTGCCCACCAGGCGTTCGATCGGCAGGGCAAAGCCGACAATGGCCTTGAGCATGCCGTCAATGTAGTCCGCCGGTGCGTCGCTGACACGCCAGGGTTGGGCGCGGCCGCTTTCATGGCGGTCGGTGAGGGCGGTGACCACCTTGAGCAAGCGCTCGGCGTCGCTAAATACCGCAGGCGTGCCATAGGCGTGCACGGCGATGTAGTTCCAGGTCGGGACCACTTTGCCGTGCTCGGCCTTGGCGGGGTAAAACGCCGGGCTGATATAGGCGTCGGCACCGGCGAAGATCACCAGCGCTTCACCGCCATTTTGCAGCTCGCGCCATTGCGGGTTGGCCTTGGCCAAGTGACCGTACAGCGTGCCGTTGGGCCCTTCATCGGGGTTGAGCAGCAAGGGCAAGTGGCTGGCCTGCAGGCCGTTTTCACCCATGGTTACCAACTGCGCCAGACGGGTGTGCTGGATCAGTTGCTGGATTTCGGGCAAGTCATCGAGAGCAAAGGCGCGGGGTGTGTACATGGAGATTTTCCTTGGCGAATGCCTGCATCCTAGGCAGGCTATTGGTTCGTTGTAAGAGCCATCTAGCGCTATTTTCATAGGTCCAATATGCCGCCTGTTTCGCCACCGCTGTCCTTCAACCCCGCCGGTATCGAGCTGGACCGCCGCCAGGGCCTCACGCGCCAGCTTTATGAGGCCCTGCGTCAGCGGGTATTGGATGGGCGATTGGTCAGCGGCACGCGGTTGCCCGCAACCCGAGATTTGGCGACAGCCTTGTCGATTTCCCGCAACAGCGTGGTGCGCGCCTACGACCAGTTGTATGCCGAAGGGTTTATCGAGAGCCGGGTGGGTGATGGCACCTATGTTGCCCAATTGCCGATGCCCCAAAAACTATCCACAAAAGTATCCACAGGGTTGTCAACAGGCTTATCCCCAGGGTTATCCACAAAATGGGCGAATTTACCCGAGGATTTGGATGACGAAGTTATCCACAGTGCCGGGTTGGCGCGGGTAAAAGACCACCACCTGCCTCAGCCGCCGTTGGGACCGCCTCGGGCATTTCGCGTGGGCGTACCCGCCTTCGATCTGTTCCCGTTTGAGGTATGGGCCAAGCTGAATGGGGCGTTCTGGCGCAAACCCGACCTGGAACAGCTGTGCTATGGCGACCCGGCAGGTGATGGCCGCCTGCGCGGTTTGATCGCCGCGTACCTGCGCAGCTCGCGTGGCATGCAATGCACGGCTGAACAAATTGTGATCACCAGCGGCGCACAGCAGGCCATCAGCCTTTGTGCACAGTTGCTGGTGGAGCCTGGGGATGGCGTGGCGGTGGAAAACCCTGGCTATCGCGCGGCCGGCCATGCATTCGCTTTGGCCGGGGGGCGACTGCACGGCGTGCCGGTGGACGGTGAGGGCATGGATTGCCAGGTGCTCAGTACCCTCAATGATTGCCGCGTGGCGTATGTCACGCCTTCCCATCAGTATCCGCTGGGCGTGGTGATGAGCCTGGCACGCCGCCTGGAATTGCTGGCCTGGGCCGAGCGTTCAGGCGGCTGGATCGTGGAGGACGATTACGACGGCGAGTACCGCTACAGCGGCGCGCCGCTGTCACCATTGGCCGCGCTGGATCGCAGTAGCCGCGTGCTGTACGTGGGCACCTTCGGCAAGGTGGCGTTCCCGGCGTTGCGCCTGGGTTACCTGGTGTTGCCACCGGGCCTGGTGCAAGCCTTCACCCGGCGCCGCGCGGTGGACGTGCGTCACTCCGAAGTCAGCACCCAGGCGGTGATGGCCGAGTTCATGGCGGCGGGGCACTTCCAGCGCCACATTCGCCGGATGCGCCGTGCTGCGTTGAGCCGTCGCAATGCCTTGTTGGCTGGATGGTCAGAGGCATTGCCCGGTGTTGGCCCATTGCCCAACGTTGCAGCGGGACTGCACTTGACGGTGCGTGTCGACAGCGTGTCCCGCGAGCATCAATTGCTAAAGCAAGCTCATGCAGTCGGTGTAGAGATCAACGGCTTGAGCACCTATTGGCTGCCAGACTCCAGCACACCGCCGGATCAACGCGCCGGCCTGGTGCTGGGGTTTGCTGCCGTGCCTGAGTCGGGCATTGCGCAGGCGCTGGAGCGTTTGCGTGTGGCTTGGCTGCCATAAGCCGATCAGGTGTTGAAGAACAGCGACTGGGCCAGTTGGGCGCCGATGCTGCTGCGATGGATTTCAATCATGTCCCAGTCACTGGGGCCGGTGCGCTGATAGGCACCGCCTAGACGTTGTTGCTCGCGGGTCTTGAGGTGATCCTTGGTGAAGTTTTCCAGCGCGGCATCTTTTGTTTCATAGTGAAAGTGCGCGTACCACAGCACAGTGCCGTTTTCTTTGTCGCGAATCTCGTACTCGTCCAGATAGTCCTTTTTGGGCCCCTTGAGGGGGCGGCGGCTGATGACCTTGACGATGCGGATCAACCCTTGGCTGTTGAGCCAGTCAACCCGTTCGGCGGTTGGCGCTTGATGCTTGATCATGTCGATGTAGTGTTTTTTACCCAGCCGATAGAGGCGTTGCGCCGCGTCGTTGAGCTGGCGCTTGGTTGAGGCGGCAGAAGCGTGATCGCTTTCAGTAAGATTGCGCTCGGTCAGGGCTTCTTCGATATCGTTTGAGGCTTTTTCCAGCGTCTTTGCATGATCATCGAACATGTCTTGAATATCCTGCGGCGCATGCCAGGGTTTCCTGGAGAAACCCTGGTATTTACGGGTTTCAGCTTGTTCGCCATCCAATAGCGCTTGCCCCGCGTTGATGCTGGTGTCCAGATCCACAGCTACCGGTGCGCTTGGCTGCGATGGGGCTTCCTGCCGTTTAACCCAGACTCCCGGTGCCTTCTCATGAAACGTGGCGAGCACCTTGCCGGTCATGTGTGCCTTGACGTCGACCAACGAACTGTCTGCTTCGCGGGGCTCACCCATCACCAAGCCGTGATGACGTGTCTTGATCACTTTACGCCTCGGGCCGGGCTCGGCCCTGGAGCTGCTGGGCTTGGGCTGCTGGGCTTTTTTCTCTCGCAGGAGGTAGGCCAGGTCGTGGATGGCCCGTTGGCTGAACTCGCTTATTTGCAGGCGAAAACGTTCGAGGCGGGGTTTGAGCAAGTGCTGCGGGTAATCGGCATGCAGATCCAGCAGGCGTTGGTCGGCGCTGGAAAATTGCTCAACGAGGCTGTTGAGCACCTCGATACGATTATCCAGCGAGGCGCCATTACCGCGTTCAATAATCTCACTGAAACTTTCAACGTTGATTTCGGCTGAATCGACGATCTGGCCCATTCGCTCTCGCACGGTGGCTGGAACCTGGCTTTGCGTCTCATCGATACACAAGTAACGGCCCAAGCCAATCTCGAGAGATTTGAGTTCAATGAGCGTGAGCTGCGGCAACTCTCGCATGGTTTTACGAATGATAGCCGCGCCTTCATCTCCCAGGGTTTTAAGTTCGTTGAAGCGGTCGTTGATGAATTCCAGCCGCCTGATGATGCCAAGGTTCTGAGTGGACAGGGTTTTTGCGATTTTTGCCTGGTTTTTATAGTCAATGTCTACCTCGGCATCAAGAACCGGCAACGACGCCTTCAAGGCTTTCTCGTAGCTCTTCACCTGTTGCTCCATGGCTATCTGTGTCAGTTGCACCTGTTGTTTCAGGTAACCGCTCATGTTGCTCTGGTAGGTGGGTACCGTGTCGATGATGCTCAAGGACTTCAGCTGGCTGATCGCTTCGTCGTACGCCGCCAGCCGCCTGTCGACCTTATCGATGAACGCTGTACGCTGCAGGTCCGTGGACGGCCCCGGGGTAGCGTCCAGCGCGGGCTTTGATTCAAGCACGTCCAATTGTTGACTGGCGGCGACGGCGTCAAAGGCGTTGAGCTGGCTCTTGAGTGCTGCAATGCGCGCAGGCTGATCGACCTTGACCGCCCGCCGGCGGTTTCTAAGACCGCCGCCGCGCAGTCGCAGGCGGATGTCGACAAACCACTGGCCCGCCAGGTTGCCGATCAGCGGCGGGCCTGTACGCAAGGGAGATTTGGAGTCGATGATAATGACACTGTCGTTGTCATCCACGATGACTTCGAACCAGCGCTCACCAACGGGTGCAAACCACCGATCCGCGAGTGGATAGAGATTGAGGTGGCGGCCGGGGGTTTTATTTTGCTCGCCAAGCTTATCGGGTTTGGCAACATTAAAACTGTCGAGTGTTCTGGCCAGTCCCAGGCGACTATGGCTCAGGGCGCCGCGCGTGTGTACGGCACCTTCATGCTTGGCAGGTAGTTGATTGTCGGGAATATCCGGTTGCTGCACGCAGGTATATTTTTTCTCGGCAACCGGCGGTTTGCTCACCGTTTCGATTGTCGTTTGTTCGGATTCAGGCTCAATCCTGGCCGCATCGAACTGCTTTCGAGGACGCGGATGGCGCAGGGCTATATGCAGAGTCAGCGCCATTCCCAGGTTGAGGAATACATCCACCAACGCAGTCCAGGCCGTTGAGTGGTCATCCTTGTTCACGGCCTCCTCGGCAGCTTGCAGGTCGTCCATGATTTGCCAGATCCAGGCGGCGACTCCCAGGGTGCGGCCCATGAACGGCAGCGCGGCACTGAATATTTGCCAACCTGCATGTCGAAAGGTCGCCCACCGTTTCTGTACGTTGGATACCGACTGGCGTGTTGCCAATTCGACCATGGCATTGGCATTGGCCTTGAACAGCGTCGCTAACGCGTCATTGCCTATTTCTTCGTTGGTCAGCGTCACGGGGCCGCTCATGTACAGCACGGTAAGCGGCTCGACCAGTGCGCGCACCACGGTCCAGGGCGAGGGAAGGGTGTCGGGGAACACATATTGTGCATAGTTGAAGCGTTGCGCGTCGGGCAGCCAGGCCAGCACTGACTCGCGTAAGGTACGGTCATGTTTGATGGCGTACAGCAGGTTTTGCCGCGATGCAAATTGCATCAGCGTCGGTTCGAGCAGGGGCCGATAAAGCACGCAGGGGCCGGCGTCGGAATGCCTCGGGCTGATCACGAACATATTGGCGACCACGTCTTGCTCATGGCCGGGGCGCAAGGTGGGCACAAAGGCCAGGCAGCGAATGACAATGGGCTGCCCATCTACTTTGCGCTCCTGTTCTTCGTTGTGCATCACCGCGGCGATGTAGCGGTAACCGCGTTCATCGATGCCGCCCTGGCCGCGGATTTTCATCTGCAAGGCCAGCAGTGGCAGTTGCACCTGAAGGTGGCGGGTGTAGATCTGCTGTCGATGGCGCGATTGCTGCGGATCATCGAGCAGTTTTTGTTTGACCAGGGCTGGGTAGTTCTGGCCTATATCAATGTCTTCTATGACGTCTTTCAGAAAGCGGTAAGTCAGCCAGGTGGGTACACCGTTGTCCTTGCCGTTGTAGTGCACGGTCGCGTTGCCGGTAGGCAAGCCGGTAAGGTTTTCCAGGGCCAGGTCGATCAGGTCACGACGAGTGATGTCGACGGCACCCGGAATGACAAATGTGCCCCACAGAACCGGGCTTTCAATCACAACCTCGACCTTATCCAAATTCAGACTCACGCCCTTTTCCGGGACGCGGATATGGCTGTGCAACTGAGTCCGGGCATAGTCACGAATAGACGGAATGCCGTCCTGGAATGTTTCGCCGTGGTAATGGGTGTGCAGTTGGGCCAGGTCGATCATATAGCGGCTGTAGGCGGCGGTATCGGAGTCCGTCGCCGAGGTCAGCCAGTCCGGGAGTTGTTGGTGAATCTGGCGAATATTCGACAACTGGTGATCGCTCATCTCTTCGATGCTCGGCACGATGCGGGCGACAGTTGGGGCGCGCGGCTGATCCTGCAGGCCGGCCCCGCCGAGGCTGCCAATGACCTGGATTTGCAGCGAGATCAGTGTGCAGGCCAGCGCATCGAAGAAGTTGCCATCAGGCTCGTACAAGCGCCATTGCAAGGTAGCGTCCTGCTCTGGTGCATTCAGCCTTGCCGGCAGCGAAGCACCGAACTGGTCCAATGACTCGAACGTCTCATACCCGCTCACAAGCGAGTGCGTCAGCACTATCGGGCGGTTCTCGTGTTCGCCCACCAATACGGAAAGGTCCAGGAAGTAGAGGTGGGTAGATTGGCCATCTTCAAGAATATCCACGTCAACCAGGTAGGCATGGCTTTTATAGGGGTCTTTCAGCGAACGCCTGGCTCGGTCGGGCTCCTGAAAAACCGTGCGGGCCATGGCGCATTCGTGCTCATCCAGACCTTGCTCTTCGGTGATGTTCCACACGTTTCTCAACGCGCTGGAGAAGGCCTGCCAGCGTGGGCCGGCGGCGCCGTTGGACGCGTTCCAGAAGTCCAGCTGCTGCTCCTGGAACGCGGCGAACAGCAGGTCGGATAACTCGTTGATCAAACGTGCAATGGCATCGATTTTCACCGCGAGGTGTACAGGAGCCGTAGCGTTGGGTTGTAGCGTGAGGAAGTGTTGACCGTCGAGGTAGGTCACCCTGTCGCTGGACAGTGCCTGATGAGCAAGCACTGAGGTGAGCGATTCCACAGCAGCCGGCGCGCGCTCGACGGCGTTCCCGACCACCTCCCATTGAGGGCTGACTACCACGGCCAGATCGGGGTCGATATTCAGGTTGGGATACAACTCTTTGAGTGCAGAGCGCAGGGTGGTGGCGGCAACTTCCCGGGCGGTGGGGCCAGTGGTTAACTGGGTAAGCAGTTCATAGGTACTGGGCGGACGGTGGTTATTAGCGGTGTCATTGGGCATGTGCAGCTCCTCTGCATTCGATGGCCCGGACGGGCTTCGCAAATGAGCAAAGTAGCGAGCTGTGTTGCGTCGAGGGCGGTAGATACGTCGAGGCGCATCTACGCCCGCCAGTGTTTCACGTGCCGGATTTGATCTTGGTCCAGGCTCTGGTCCTGGCGCGCTCCGCATCACGCCCCAGAGGCTTTAACGTATACAGCGTCGCCATCGCCGCTTCGGTCGGGTAAAGGTTGGGGTTGTTGCGAATGGTCGGATCGACCCGTTCGGTCGCATCCTTGTTAGGGTTGGGATAGCCGACAAAATCGCTGATGGGCGCAATGACCTCGGGCTGTAGCAAGTAGTTGATAAAGGTATAGGCGTCCTGTGGGTTTTGCGCGCCCTTGGGGATGGCGAGCATGTCGAACCAGATCGGCGCGCCCTCTTTGGGCAGGCGCATGTCCACGGTGACGCCGTTTTTTGCCTCTTTGGCACGGTTGGCGGCCTGGGAGAAACTGCCGGAATAACCCACCGCGACACAGATATCGCCATTGGCGATGTCCGCCATGTATTTGGAAGAGTGAAAGTAGGTGATGTACGGGCGGATCTTCATCAACAGCGCTTCGGCCTTGTCGTAGTCCTTGGGGTTGCTGCTGTTGGGGTCCAGGCCCAGGTGCTGCAACGCCAGGGGCAGGATCTCCGAGGGCGAGTCCAGCAGTGCGACGCCGCATTGCTTGAGCTTGCTGATGTTCTCTTCCTTGAAGATCAGGTCCCAGCTGTCCACGGGGGCGTTGTCGCCCAGGGCCGCCTTGACCTTGGCTGGGTTGTAGCCGATCAGGATGGTGCCGTACATGTAGGGCACGGCGTATTGATTGCCGGGGTCGTTGGCTTCGATCAGCTTCATCAGTTTGGGGTCAAGATGGTTCCAGTTCGGCAACTGGCTGCGGTCCAGGGGCTGGAACACGCCGGCTTCGATCTGTTTGGCCAGGAACACGTTGGACGGCACCACCACGTCATAGCCGGAGTTGCCGGTGAGCAGTTTGGCTTCCAGGGCTTCGTTGGTGTCGAAGATGTCGTAGACCAACTTGATCTTCGGATTCTGGGTCTTGAAGTCCTCAAGTGCTTTGGGGGTGATGTAGTCGAACCAGTTGTAAACCTTGAGCGGTTTCTCTTCGGCCTGCACCGCGCCACTGGCGAGGGCTGCACACAGGGCGAGCGACTTGAGCATGTTCATTGGACTGCTTCCTCAAAACCTTCAAGAACGTTTACGGCGTTGATGCCGATTTCTTCCACCGCGTAGCCGCCCTCCATCACGAACAGCGTGGGTTTGCCCAGGCGGGCAATGCGTGCGCCCATGGCCAGGTAGTCCGGGCTGTCGAGTTTGAACTGCGAGATAGGGTCATCCTTGAAGGTGTCGACGCCCAGAGACACTACCACGATGTCGGCAGCGTAGCGCTCGATCTCATCGCAGGCTTGTTCCAACGCTGCGCTCCAATGTTCCCAGCCGGAGCCCGCCGCCAGTGGATAGTTGTAATTGAAGCCTTCACCGGCGCCTTCGCCCCGTTCATCGGCATAGCCGAGGAAGAACGGAAACTCCGCCTCGGGATGCCCATGGATGGAGGTGAACAGCACATCGCTGCGCGCGTAGAAAATCGATTGCGTACCGTTGCCATGGTGATAGTCCACGTCAAGGATCGCGACTTTCTTCTGGCCCTGATCGAGAAATGCCTGCGCCGCGATGGCCGCGTTATTGAGGTAGCAATACCCGCCCATCAAGTCGCTGGCTGCGTGATGCCCAGGCGGGCGACACAGGGCAAAGGCACTGCGTGCGCCGCGCTGGATCGCTTGTTGCGCTGTGAGTGCCACTTGCGCTGCGCTGTAGGCGGCTTGCCAGGTGCCGGCGGTGATCGGCGCGCCACCGTCGAAGCTGTAATAGCCCAACTGACCGTGCAGGCTGGTAGGCAACACACGACGCAGGGTTCGCGCAGGCCAGGTATAAGGCAGCAAGTCGCCGTTCTGGCCGAATTCGGTCCAGCGCTCCCACGCACCTTTGAAGAAGGCCAGGTAGTCAGCGCTGTGGATGCGTTGCACCGGCGCAAGGCCAAAGTCCTCGGGCGCCTGCACCGGGCCCAGCTCGCGTTCCCTGACCCGTTGCAGCACATGATCGGCGCGCGAAGGCATCTCAAAACAGGGCATCAATTGCCCGTCCATCAGTTCACAACGGCCGTGATGCAGATGATGATCGTCCGAATAGATCGTCAGCATGTTGTTGTTCTCCGAGCGCAGGGTGGGATGCCTTGCAGTGTTGCGGCAGTCATGGGTTTGGAGAACGGCAGAAACGGCCAAAAGGGGATCAATATGGCCAAAGTGTTTGTCCGTTATTCGCCCTTGCTCACGGCCTGAATTGGCTCGGCGCCACACCGCTCCAGCGCACGAAAGCATGTCGGAAGCTCGCGGTCTCGCTGAAGCCCAGTTGCTCGGCAATGCGGTAGATCGGCAGCTCATCATTGCCCAGCAGCTGCTTGGCGCGTTCAAAGCGCAGTTCATCGAGCAACTCCTGGTAGCTGCAGCCCAGATCATGCAGATGTCGGCGCAGGGTGCGTGCCGAACAGTTCATCTGCTCGGCGAGCCCCTCCAGACCAGGGGCGGCAGTCAACTGCGCCGCGAGTAATTGCCGTACCCGGTCCAGCCAAACCTGACGGCCGGTGAATTCGGCGTTCTGTTTGCGGCAACGCTCGATCATGGCGCAGTGAGTGACCGCATCGGCCAGGGGCAGTGGTTGATCGAGCCAGCGTCGGTCGAAGGCAAAAGCGTGGCTGCCGGCGTCAAATTGCAGCGCGCAGTCGAAATACTCGACGTAGCGTGCGCGGTATTGCGGCGCGCTATAGGCCAGACGCGCACCGAGCAAGGGCAGGCGCCGGCCGAGCAGGTCGTTGCAAATGACGTTCAGCGAGACCAGGCAAAACTCGACATTGAATGCGGTCAGGGCCAGGTCCTCACGGTAATCGCTGGCCGTGAACCACACGCGTTCCCCGTCTTCTTCAAGGCTCAGCTCAAAAAGTGTTCCCAACAGCGCCGGGTAACGTAGGGCCAAGCGCAAAGCGTCACCGAAGGTGGCACTGGTGAGCAAGGCATAACCGAGCATCCCGTAGGACGACACATGCATGCGCCGGCCCAGCTCCAGCCCGATATCCTGGCGCAACGCCACCGCGTTGGCGCACACACGCAATTCCTGCTGCGTGGTAATACGCGTGTCGGCGCGGCTCAGGTCGGCACTGCCGATACCACTGCCGGCCAGCAGGGTTTCGCTGGGTATGCCGTCAGGCTTGAAGGTGTCGAGTATCAGCGAGACAGCGTTGAGGGTCGTCAGGTGTGAATGCAGCATGATCGATTCCAGCCTGGGGTTGCCAGGCTGGAGCAAGTTATGTGCCGTTGCGCGAGAAGGCGATCAATCGCGCCCTGTGGGGAAAAACACCTGCTGCGCCTGCGTCAGGCTGATGCTACTGCGATAGAAGGCTATTTGTTGTTCGGTGGTGTGCCCGCTTACATCGTCCGACACGCTGCCCTGCTCGCGTTCTTGTGGGGTTTTCAGGCGCGCTGAAATAAATCGCTCCAGCGAGGATTCTGGAGCCTGATAGTGGAAGTGGGCATACCAGAGCACCGCCTTGGTGGACTTGTCGGTGAGGGTGTACTCATCCAGGTAATCCTTGATACTGCTTTTGAGTCGGCGCCGTTTTACGGTTCTTTTGATTTTGATCAGGTCATGATTTTTGAGCCATTCAACACCTTCCATGGTTGGCGGCTGTCGCTTGATCATTTTCTGCAGATGCTGATTGGCCTGTTCATAAAGGGCTGTCGCGGCCTCCTCAAGTTTTTGTCGCAGGGCGACTGCAGGGTGCTCAGTGCTTTCAGTCTCATTGATTTTGGTCAAGGCCTCGTCAATGTCATCGACGGCCTGCTCCATTAATTGCGCATGCTGATGCAGTACATATTCGACGCCGATGGGGGTGCGCGAAGTATCGTCCGAGTGCTCGGTTACACGCGTTTTAAAGGCCGGCAAGGTGTCCAGCAGTGTCTGCGCCTGACGCAGACTGGTATCGATAGTGACTGCGGGTCGTGAGACCTGCGATCTATCCGGGCTTACGTGCTGGACCCAAATGCCCTTTGACTTCTCGTGGAACGTAGCAATGACTTTGCCTGTCAGCGGTGAGCGGATATCCACCAGGTCGGCTTCAAGCCCCACGCTAGTGAGGCGAGGTTCGCCGATCAGGACGCCGTTGAAGCGCGTGCGGATAAACTTCTTCACTGGTCTGGGCGGCATAGGCGGCCCCAGTGGTCGGCCCCGGAGTTTTTCCAGCGCCAAGTGCAGGGGAGCTAATTGCGCGCTGGCGCGTCGGGAGAAATCACGCAGCGATTGACGCAGTTGGGCCAGCGGCTGGGCAATGATCTGCTCGGGGAACTCCTGGGCCACGTCCTCCAGTCGCTCATCGATGAACTTGAATTGCTCAACGAGGCTGCTCATCGTTTGAACACGTTCGTCCAGGCGCGATTCGCCACGCTGCTCCAGCGTATCGCGCAGGGTCTGCACCGCGATGTCGGCGTAGTCGATCGTGTCGACGATCATCTTCCAAGCGCTCGGCTCGGTGGTGAGGGATTGCGGTTCCAGGCACAGGTTGCGCGCCAGCGTCACTTGCAACGCCTTGAGGTCGTCGCTGGTGTAACCCAGTGGCTTGTTCTTACTGTTGGTGCTGCGGATCAATTCGATGCCGGCTTTGCCCAGGCGCTTAGCCTCGGTAAAGCGTGACTGTTTGTAGTCAAGACGTTTAATCATCTGCCGATTCATGTCAGCCAGTTGCTTGAAGTCGTCGATATGGCTCGTCTGGGGCGAAGAGGCATGGGCTTCGAGTTGATCCAGGACTTTTTTGAGTGCTGGCGCGAAGGTGGTTTGTTCTTCGGTGATGCTTGCTTCGTTGAGCTCCAATTGGGCTTTCAAATAGCCGAGGGCTTTTTGCTGAAAGTCAGTGACCTGCGTGAAAACATTCAGGGTCAGCAGATGCTGGCGTGCCTCTTCATAACTTGAACTCTGGCCGCTGAGTTTCTCCAGGTACGCGTGGCGCTTGGCCTGAGCGGATGTGCTTGGCGCTTCGTTCATGTCTACCAGGGCTTGTTGCAGTTCGCGCTGCGCGTCTTTTTTGGTTTTTTCGAACGCTTCCAGTTTTTCACGCAGCTCGCTTGCGCTGGTCTTCGCTTTATCCCTGGCCTGTCGCTCCTCCCGTTCGATCCCGCCACTGTTCAGGCTTATCCGGGAGTCAACGAACCACTCGCCCTTGGCATTGTGAATCAGTGACAAACCCGTGGGATCGGTGTGCTTGGGGTCAATGATGACAACCGTGTTGTCATCCTGCAGCGTCACCTCAAACCAGCGTTCCCCAACCTGTGCGTAGTAATGCTCCTTGTGAAGATACAGGTGTTGGTAAGCACCGGATTCGGTGATGGGATTTTGCAGGCCTGTGGGCTTTTCGATTTTGTAACTGTCCAGCGTCGCGGCCAGGCTGACAGCGGTGCGCTTGATCGCGCCGGTGGTGTTCAATGGTTCAGCGTGGCTGGGAGGCGGCGCGTGTGACTCCAGATCCGGCAACTGTTGCACGGTAAACTGCAAGGTAGTCTCGGCGGGACCCGGTGGTGGGGCGGGTGTCTGTGTCTCGAGCTTGCCCGCTTCGGCAGGAGCGTGTGCGCGATGGGCCGCGTGCAAGGCAAGCGCCATGCCCAAGTTGAGTAACACATCGGTCAGGGCCGACCATTTTGCCGGCTGGTCATCATGCGCTTGGGCATCGACGAAGGTTTGCAGGTCATCGACGATCTGCCAGATCCATGCCCCGGTGTTGGCTATACGGCCCATGAAGGGCAGAGCCGCATTGAAGATCAGCCAACCGGCCTTCTTGAAGGTGGCCCAACGGCTTTCCGCGTTCGACACGGATTGGCGGTCTGCCAGCTCTATCAGTGCGTTGGCATTGCTATCGAATAATGTGTTGAAGAGGTCGCCATTGAGCACGTCTTCGCCAAGGCTCATCGGGCCGCTGTAGGTCCAGAGTTTGTCAGGCTCCACCAGAGCATCGGCGATGGCCCACGGTGAGGGCAGAGCACCGGGGAATACATATTGGCTGTAGTCATCGCGTATCGAGTCCGGCAGCCAGGCGACCACCGAATCGCGCAGCGTGGCTGACTGGGTGATTGTATACAGCAGGTTAGCTGGCGATGGGAACTGCATCAGCACCGGCTCGAACAGCGGACGATACAACAGGCATGGGCCGGCCTCGACACGCTGCGGACCGATCACATACATATTGCTCACTACATCGTGGGCATTGGTGGTTCGGCGTTGCGGGTTGAAACTCAGGCGTCGTATGACAATGGCTTGCCCATCGACGTTACGGTCGCTGGTCTCTGCCTGCAGCACTGCAGCGACATAGCGGTAGCCGCGCTCATCAATACCGGCCTCGTGGCGAATCTTGTGTTGCAGGGCCAGCATCGGCAACTGCACACGCAGATGCTGGTTGTACAGAGCCTTGCGTTTGCTCGACTCCATTGAGTCATCGACCAGTTTGCTGCGAATCAAGGCCGGGTAGGTGGTGCCGATATTGATGCGCTTGATGAGGGTTTCAATGTAGTCCACGGTCAGCCATGTCGGAATGGATTGCCGTGTGTCGGCCAGCAGGGATTTGTTGCCGACAGGCAGCGCAATCAAGTTTTGCAGGGCAAGTTCGGCAAGGCTGAAGGTGGTGGTTTCGATTTGGCCAGGTACGGTGAACAATCCCCACACCACCTGGCTTTCGACCTGAATGCTCAATTTTTCCAGCGCCAGGTGCTGAAACTCTGGATGGTCGTTTTCAATCTCTGCTTTCAGGCGGTCCAGCGCGTATTGCTCGATGGCAGGTATGTCGTCCTGATAGGTCTTGCCGGCATTGAGGCTGTGCACGGCGGCCAGGTCCTTGAGGTGCCGCGAGTAGAGGGTTTGGTCGGTGACGGAGGCGCTGGTCAGCCAGTCCGGCAATGTCGTCTGGTACCAATCCAGTCCGGGGCCGTTGCGATCAGGCTGCGTCATAGTCTCGGGGAGTACGCTTACCGCTGTAGCAGGTGTGCGGGCCGTGGTTGTGTCACGGTTGCCTTGAAGCTGCAGGGCGATCAGTCGCAAAGCCAAGCGATCGAAATAATTGTCATCCGGTTCATAGAGACGCCATTGCAGGCGATCAAAAGCTTCGCTGCCCTTCAATTGAATCGACAAGGACGCCCCCAGCTGCTCCATGGACTCGAATTTCTCGTAGCCGCTGTCCATTGAATAGCTCAGGATTCGGGTCTGCCCTTGCGACTTCCCCACGAGCACGGCGTTGAATACCAGGTCTGTGTGCTCAGTTGTCGCGCCTCTGACCAGGTCGACATCAATCAGATAGGCGCGGCTCTGGAATCGGTCGTTGACCTGGCGAAGCGCTCGGTCCGGGGCATAGAACAAGCTGCGAGCCAGGGCGCAATCTTCGTCGGTCCAGCCGTCGATGTGCTGGACATTCCAGATATCGCGCAGTGTGCTGGAAAGCGTATGCCAACGAGGGCCGTTGCCGTTGCTTTGATTCCAGAACGCGACTAACTGCTCCTCGTAGGCGCGTGGGATGACCTTGGCCAGGATGTTGATTGTGTTGGCGATTTCTACAATACGCACCGGCAGGTGAACCGCAGGTTCTGCCACTGGCGCCTGGGTCAGAAAATGCTCGCCCTCTATGCACTGGGTTGGAACCCAGGTCACGGACTGCCTGGCGAGGAGGTTGCTGAGGGATTGGTAATGAGTCTGCCCGGCAACCACCTGATCATCGATAAGTTCCCAGGTCGGGGTTCCCATTAACGTGTTGTCGGGGTCCAGATGCAGATCGGGATACTGCTCTTGTAAGGAATGGCGCAGCAGCTCGCGGACAGTCTCGGTGAAAGATGGCGCGACGTTAAGCAGCAGAGCGATCAATTTATCTTGCTGAATGTCTTCCTGAGAAGTGGAGCCTGGAGTGGTCATGATGCAGCCCTGTCTTGTCCATGGATGGAAGTAACCCGCGCGTGTGCTCGGGGGTTCCATGCTAGAAAGGGGCAGGACAGGGCTGGCGGTGGTTATGTAGCGTGGCTGTGCGGGTTCAGCTTGGTTCGGTGCCTAAGTCCAGTTCCACCAGACGCCGTACTTCGTCATTGGCAAGACCTGCACCGAGCAAGGCGTGCAACTTGCCAAACGCCGCTTCGCGCGTCATGCCGCCGCCAGACAATACGCCGACGCTGTGCAAGCGGCTGCCGGCTTCATAGACGTCCAGTTCCACACCGCCCTCATGGCATTGAGTAATGGCGACTACGACCACACCCTGACCCTGCGCACGCTGCAAGCTTGCGAGGAATTGCGGGTTGTCGCTTGGCCCGGTGCCGCTGCCGAAACACTCCAGCACCAGGGCCTGGATGCCGCTGTCGATCATTGCGTCCAACTGCGCTGCGCCGATACCTGGGACCAGCGGCAGCACGCCGACGTTTGCCAAGGCTTTGGGCTGACGATAATCCAGCGCGGCGGGCAGGTACTCGGCACGGGCGAAGTCATTCTGGCGCTGCAAGGCCGCAAACGGATTGCGTCCAAAACTGCGGATCTTTGCGCAATGCGTCGGCGCCATCAATGCACCGTGGAAGTACAGATGCACACCTGGCGCCAAGCCATTATCGAGTGTGGACAACGCGCCGCTGACGTTTTCCCAGGCATCGCTGTCCGGCACGCCGGCCGGCAGCATGGAGCCGGTGAACACCACGGGTGCCGGCAAGCCCAGCAATTGAAAGGTCATCGCCGCCGCGCTGTAGGCCAGGGTGTCAGTGCCGTGCAGGATCAGCACCGCATCGCAGCCGTCGTCCACTGCTTCAACCACGGCGGTACGCAGGCGCTGCCAGTAGGCGGGGTTCATATTGGCACTGTCGATCAGTGGCGACATTTCCTTGAAGCGCCACGCGGGCACGGGCGCGTCGGCAAGCTGTGCGCGCATACGCGCTTCAAAACCTGAAGCGGGCGCCAGGCCATTGGCGCTGGCCTGCATGCCAATGGTGCCGCCGGTATAGAGCACCATCACGTTATTAGCTGATTGCATCGAAAATCTCCTGAACGAAAAACGCCGCCGGGCCCAGAGCATGCCCAAGGCCGGGCGGCGTGTCATCTAGCCGTGATTAACGTTGCGCTTGAGCGCTCAGTTCCGCTGCCGGGGCCGCTTCGGTTTTCACCGGGTTGGCCGGCCAGGCCTTGCGGTCCAGGTCCAGGTCGGGGAACTGACTGGAATCGAACACCGGGGTCTTGATACCCGCCGCGCGCTGGTTGTCGTAGTCGTTGAGGATGCGCATGGCAATCTTGAACAGGAACGCCAGGGCGAACAGGTTGACGAACGCGAGCATGGTCATGGTGATGTCGGCGAAGGCGAACACCGTGCTCAGGTTCTCGATGGAGCCCCAGAAAATCAGCACCAGCACCAAAGCGCGATAACCCATCAGCACCTTGCGGTTGTTGCCGACCAGGAAGCGCAGGTTGCTCTCGCCCAGATAGTAGTTGTACATGATCGACGTGAACACGAACAACGCCAGGGCCACCGAGATGAACATGCGGCCCCAGTCACCCACTACCGCCGCCAGGGAGTTCTGGGTCAGGGCAATGCCGTCGCCTTCAAAACCTGGGGTGTAGAAACCGGAAAGCAGGATCAGCAACGCAGTACAGGTGCAGATCACGAAGGTGTCGAGGAACACGCTGAACGCTTGCACCACGCCTTGGGCGATAGGGTGCTCTACCGACGCCACTGCCGCCACGTTAGGCGCACTGCCCAGGCCTGCTTCGTTGGCGAACACGCCGCGCTTTACACCCATGATGATCGCGCTGCCCACCAGGCCGCCGAAGGCTTGGTCGAGGCCGAACGCGCTCTTGACGATGGTCGCCAGCATGGCCGGTACGTGGTCGAATTGCAGCACGATCACGTACAGGGTCACGGCGATGTAGACCAGGGTCTTGACCGGCACCAGCAGGTCGGCGATCGAGGCAATACGCTTGATCCCGCCGATGAACACCAGGCCCAGCAACACCGCCAGCGCGAGGCCGGTGTAAGTGGTGTCGAGGCCGAAGGCGTTGTTCAGCGAGTGGGTGACAGCGTGGGCTTGCAGGCCGTTGAAGGCAAAGCCGAAGGTCACCAGCAGCAGGAACGCCATGACCATCCCCAGCCAGCGCTTGTGCAGGCCGTGCTGGATGTAATACGCCGGGCCGCCACGGTAGGTGCCTTCCGCGTCGGTGCGCTTGTACAACTGGCCGAGGGAGCACTCGATAAAGCTCGAAGACATGCCCACCAGCGCGGTGACCCACATCCAGAACACGGCACCCGGGCCACCCAACGTCACGGCAATGCCGACACCGGCGATATTACCGGCACCCACGCGGCCGGCCAGGCTGAGCATCAGCGCCTGGAACGAGCTGAGTTGGCCGGCGCTGCTCTTGAGGCTGTCTTTAAACACCGAGAACATGTGGAAAAAGTGACGCAATTGAACGAAACGCGAGCGGATCGTGAAATAACCGCCGAGCCCGACTATGAGCACGATCAGTACTTTCCCTGAGAGGAAGTCGTTGATGACTTCGAGCATGGAGTGTTCCTCGCTGATTTTTCTGATGGCAAACGCAGGACGGTCCGACGCATCGCTCGGCACCAGGCAGTGCACGACGCTCGATCCCCATCCTTTTGCGGGTGTTGTTATTCATGCGCTTTCGCGTGGTTCCCGGGCCTCGTTACCGACAGCCGCAGACGCGAAGAGGGGCGGCACTATACCTAGGCGAGCGTGATCCGTCTGCACGGGGCGATTAAAGGTTTCAGCGCGCTCGCGGAAGGGGAGGAAGGTTTGCGGTGCGATATTAGATTTTTTATGGGCGTCATGGAGCAACCTCAAGGCAAAAAAAAGGGCCTGAAGAACGAGCCTTCAGGCCCTCAAAAGGTGAGAGGTGTCTAGTCCCTCAACCTGGTGAGCGGTGCAACAAACGCTTAGGCCTTCAGCGGGACCAAGCGTGGAGCGATCATGTTTTCCGGGCGCAGGATGTCGTCGAGCATGGCGTCGTCGAGCAAGCCTTCTTCACGCACCAGTTCCAGCACGCCGCGCCCGCTTTCAAGAGCGATACGCGCAATGCGGGTGGCGTTTTCATAGCCGATGTACGGGTTCAGCGCGGTGACCAGGCCGATGGAGTGTTCCACCAGTTCGCGGCAGCGCGCTTCGTTGGCGGTGATGCCGACGATGCAGTGCTCGCGCAGCATGTCCATGGCGCGTTGCAGCAGGCGGATCGAGTCGAAGATCTTGAAAGCGATCAGCGGTTCCATCACGTTCAACTGCAGTTGGCCGCCTTCGGCTGCCATGGTCAGGGCCAGGTCGTTACCGATGACCTGGAATGCCACCTGGTTAACCGCTTCCGGAATCACCGGGTTGACCTTGCCGGGCATGATCGAGCTGCCTGGCTGGCGAGCCGGCAGGTTGATCTCGTTGATGCCGGTGCGTGGGCCACTGGACAGCAGGCGCAGGTCGTTGCAGATCTTCGACAGCTTCACGGCAGTACGCTTGAGCATGCCGGAGAACAGTACAAAGGCGCCCATGTCGGAGGTGGCTTCGATCAAGTCGGCCGCCGGTACCAGCGGCTGGCCGCTGATGGTGGCCAGGCGTTGTACGGCCAGGGCCTGGTAGCGCGGGTCGGCGTTGATGCCGGTACCGATCGCGGTGCCGCCCAGGTTTACTTCGGTCAGCAGCTCTGGCGCCAGGGTTTTCAGGCGGGCCAGGTCTTCACCCAGGGTAGTGGCGAAGGCGCGGAATTCCTGGCCGAGGGTCATCGGCACGGCGTCTTGCAACTGGGTGCGGCCCATTTTCAACACATGGCTGAACTCGGCGCCTTTGGCGGCGAACGCCTGGATCAGGCTGTCGAGGCTGGCCAGCAGCGCGTCATGGCCCAGCAGCAGACCCAGGCGGATCGCGGTCGGGTAGGCATCGTTGGTCGACTGCGCCATGTTCACGTCGTTGTTGGGGTGCAGGTACTGGTATTCGCCCTTCTGGTGACCCATGGCCTCCAGCGCGATGTTGGCGATGACTTCGTTGGCATTCATGTTGGTTGAAGTGCCGGCGCCGCCTTGAATCATGTCCACCACGAACTCTTCGTGGAAATCGCCGCGGATCAGACGAGCACAGGCTTCGCTGATGGCAGCGTGCTTGGCTTCGCTGAGCTGGCCCAACTCGCGGTTGGCGTCAGCGGCCGCTTGCTTGACCATTGCCAGACCGACCACCAATTTCGGGTAATGCGAAATCGGAACGCCCGAGAGGCGGAAGTTATTCACCGCTCGCAGGGTCTGGATGCCGTAATACGCTTGAGCCGGTACTTCGAGTACGCCAAGCAGGTCTTTTTCGGTACGGAATGATGCAGCAGAGGACATGACGGAAATCATCTCAATATGGACCCGGAACTGGCCGGAACGCTGCGAATGCTAGGCTTGTAGAACTTTTTGGGCCAATGCTGTTAAACACTGGCCTATGCACAAACGGCATAATGTGGATGTGACCCGGTTATCTTGGCGGGCGTGTGTGCCAAAATGGTGCATTCCGTGGGAGGCAGTGATGAACCTTGAGAGCAAGTGGTTGGAAGACTTCAGCGCCCTGGCGGCGACGCGTAGTTTTTCCCAGGCGGCTGAGCGGCGCTTTGTCACCCAGCCGGCGTTCAGTCGGCGTATCCGCAGCCTGGAAGCCGCGTTGGGGCTGACGCTGGTCAACCGTTCGCGTACGCCGGTGGAGTTGACGGCGGCGGGGCAGTTGTTCCTGGTGACGGCGCGCACCGTGGTCGAACAGCTCGGTGAAGTCCTGCGCCATTTGCATCACTTGGAAGGCGGGCAGGGCGAAGTCATGCAAGTGGCGGCCGCCCACTCCCTGGCCTTGGGGTTCTTCCCGCGGTGGATCGCGCAGTTGCGCAACGAGGGCTTGAATATCGCCACGCGGCTGGTCGCCACCAACGTCGGCGACGCCGTGCACGCCCTGCGCGAAGGCGGTTGCGACCTGATGCTGGCGTTCTACGACCCGGACGCGGCGATGCAAATGGACGCCGAGATTTTCCCGTCGCTGCATCTGGGCAACACCGAAATGCTCCCGGTGTGCGCCGCCGATGCCGAGGGCAAGCCGCTGTTCGACCTGGAGGGCGAGGGCAGCGTGCCGCTGCTGGCCTACAGCGCCGGCGCGTTCCTTGGCCGCTCGGTGAATTTGCTGCTGCGCCAGAGGGCTCTGCGCTTTACTACCATCTATGAAACCGCCATGGCCGACAGCCTCAAGAGCATGGCGCTCGAAGGCTTGGGGATCGCCTGGGTACCGCAGTTGAGCGTACGTGCAGAGTTGGCGCGCGGCGAACTGGTGGTGTGCGGCGGGCCGCAATGGCATGTGCCGCTGGAGATTCGCTTGTATCGCTGCGCGTTGGTGCGCAAGGCGAATGTGCGGTTGTTGTGGCGCAAGCTGGAAGGTGGGGCCGCGCAAGGCGCTTGAGCCCAGCGCGGCGGTGTGTCAGCCAACCTATTTTGCACTGATCTACTGCTATCGCAGGCAAGCCAGCTCCCACAGGATTTCGTGGTGTATTCGCTGACTCTTAAGTCAATAAAACCGCCACTTTGCGCCGCTAGACAGATGGTCATCCCAGGGGCTGTTTATCTGGATTATTACGGTATACTGCGCGGCCTTCGGCCGGTCCAAACCGGCCTTAATTCGTACACCAAGCCACGCTGGATTTCCCGCGTGGCTTGTTGTTTTTTGACGCGCCTGCGGGCGCCCAGAGAGAAGAGGCACGACGATGAGTGCATTGGTTGGCGTGATCATGGGCTCCAAGTCCGATTGGTCCACCCTTAGCCACACCGCCGATATGCTGGAAAAACTCGGCATTCCGTACGAAGTGAAGGTGGTCTCCGCCCACCGCACCCCGGATTTGCTGTTCCAGTATGCCGATGAAGCAGAATCCCGTGGCATCGAGGTGATCATCGCCGGTGCCGGCGGCGCGGCGCACTTGCCTGGCATGTGTGCGGCCAAGACTCACCTGCCCGTGCTTGGCGTGCCGGTGCAGTCGTCGATGCTCTCGGGCGTGGATTCGCTGTTGTCCATCGTGCAGATGCCGGCTGGCATTCCGGTGGCAACCCTGGCAATCGGCAAGGCCGGCGCGATCAACGCAGCCTTGCTGTCCGCCAGCATCCTGGGCGCCAAGCACCCGCAGTTTCATGCGGTGCTGAAAAAATTCCGTGCTGAGCAGACAGACAGCGTGCTGGACAATCCAGACCCACGCATCGCCTGAGGTTGTTGACGATGAAAATCGGTGTAATCGGTGGCGGCCAACTGGGCCGCATGCTGGCTTTGGCGGGTACGCCGCTGGGGATGAACTTCGCTTTCCTGGACCCGGCGCCGGACGCCTGCGCTGCGGCCCTGGGTGAACACCTGCGCGCTGACTACAGCGACCCGGACCACCTGCGCCAACTGGCCGATGAAGTCGACCTGGTGACCTTCGAATTCGAAAGCGTCCCGGCCGAAACCGTGGCCTTCCTGTCGCAGTTCGTGCCGGTGTACCCGAGCGCCGAAGCCTTGCGCATCGCTCGCGACCGCTGGTTCGAAAAGAGCATGTTCAAGGACCTGGGCATTCCGACCCCGGCCTTCGCCGATATCCAGTCCCAGGCGGATCTGGACGCTGCGGTCGCCAGCATCGGCCTGCCGGCGGTGTTGAAAACCCGCACCCTGGGCTACGACGGCAAGGGCCAGAAAGTCCTGCGCACCGCCGACGATGTAGTCGGTACCTTTGCCGAGCTGGGCAGCGTCGCCTGCCTGCTGGAAGGCTTCGTGCCGTTCACCGGTGAAGTCTCGCTGATCGCCGTGCGTGCCCGTGACGGTGAAACCCGCTTCTACCCGTTGGTGCACAACACCCACGACAGCGGCATCCTCAAGCTCTCCGTGGCTAGCACCGACCACCCGTTGCAGGCCCTGGCCGAAGATTATTCCAGCCGCGTCCTCAAGCAACTGGATTATGTCGGCGTGATGGCGTTCGAGTTCTTTGAAGTCGACGGTGGCCTCAAGGCCAACGAAATCGCCCCGCGCGTGCACAACTCCGGGCACTGGACCACCGAAGGCGCCGAGTGCAGCCAGTTCGAAAACCACCTGCGGGCGGTGGCGGGCTTGCCGTTGGGCTCCACGGCCAAGGTCGGCGAGAGCGCCATGCTCAACTTCATCGGCTCTGTACCGCCGGTGGAGCGTGTGATGGCGATCGACGATTGCCACGTGCATCACTACGGCAAGGCCTTCAAGGCCGGGCGAAAGGTCGGCCACGCCAACCTGCGTTGCAAGGACCGTGCGACGCTGCAGGCGCAGATTCTCAAGGTTGAAGCACTGATCGCCGAACAATAAGCCTGGCCACGGCGGGAACCATTAGGGCTCGCCGTCTCTCTGATTGCAGGATGCCAAAGCCTGACTAGGCTTTGGCATGACTCATACCAATTCAGAGGGAAATGCCATGGGTATCATCGGAACCATCTTTATCGGCTTGATCGTCGGCCTGCTGGCGCGCTTCCTCAAGCCTGGCGACGACAGCATGGGCTGGATCATGACCATCCTGCTGGGTATCGCCGGTTCCCTGGCCGCGACCTACGGCGGTCAGGCCCTGGGAATCTACCAGGCAGGCCAGGGCGCAGGTTTCATCGGCGCGCTGGTGGGTGCCATCGTGTTGCTGGTGATCTACGGCCTGATCAAAAAGAAGTAATCAGCCGACAAAGTCCTCTGCGCTGCGCAGGCGCAGAGGGCTAGAATGCTCGGCACTTGTATTTGCCGAGCCTCTCCATGCGCCGTCTTCTGTTAACGCTTCTTCTGCTGGGCTCTGGCCTGGCGCACGCTGGCGAACTGCCGGAAACCGACTGGCTCGACCTGATGCCGCTGTCGGATCAGAAAGCTCTCGAAGCCATGCCCGAGATCGACCACAACTCCCCCGAAGCTCAAGGCACGTTCACCGAAAAGGGTGGCTTGAAGCAGAGCAAGGGCCTGCCTGCGGTGATGTATTCCACCAAGACCGTAGCGGCCATGAACGGCAAGAATATCCGCATTGGCGGCTATCCGGTGCCGCTTGAAACGGACGCCAAGGGCCGCAGCACGTTGTTCTTCCTGGTGCCTTACCCGGGCGCCTGCATACATGTGCCGCCACCGCCGCCTAATCAACTGGTGCTGGTGCGCTATCCCAAGGGGTTGAAGCTGGATGATATCTACACGCCGCTGTGGGTCACGGGCACGTTGAAGGTGGAGAAGGTCAACAATGACTTGGCCGATGCAGCGTATGCGCTGGAGGCCGGGAAGGTGCGGGTGGTGAAGGAGTCTGACCTCTAAAGCTCAGAGCATAACCCTGTGGGAGCTGGCTTGCCTGCGATAGCAACGTCTCGGTGTTCCTGATACACCCAGTTGCCTGCATCGCAGGCAAGCCAGCTCCCACATTGGATTGGGTTTACAAGGCCAGTGCCGTGATGCTCACGCCTAGAGTGTGGCTTTCGCCGGGCGCCAGGCTCACCACATCGTCCAGCACGTTGGCCGTCTCGATGCACAACATACCCTGCCAGCCGTCATCGGCCATATCGTCGAAAGCCTTGGCGCGTTCGGTCCAGGGGTTCCAGACCACGGTGGATTTCGAGCCTTCGCTGGTGAGCTGGATACAGCGCTGCCAATCGTTATCGACGATGTTCAACTGGGCGGGCGTATTCAGGTAAATGCGGTCTGTTTCGGCGCTGAAGTGCAGCAGCCCGGCTTGCTGTTTCTCGGCCCACCCGTCAGCGGTGTCGATGTAGGCCACGCCATCCAGGCCCTCGACCTGCACCTTGCGCACATCGCTCACGGCGAAGTAGGTGTGCAATGCCTGGCTGAGGGTCACGGTGTCGGCGCCGCGGTTGTGGCTGGTCAGGCGGATGTGCAGTTGGTCATCCAACAGCAGGCTCAGCGTCAGGTCTACCTGATGGGGCCAGCTTGGAAAGCCGCCAGCCGGCACCGGCAATACCAGGTCCACTCGCAGCGTCTGGCCGTCGAGTTCGGTGGTGGCCAGTTCCCAGCGGGCGGTGCGCACAAAACCGTGGGCGCCGGCAGGCTGATCACTCTGGCGCATGGCTTTGACGCTTTGCGGGTTGCGGTCGAACACCCCGAACCACGGCCAGCACACCGGTACGCCAGTACGAATGCCTTTGCCCTGCTTGAACACTGCCTCAGGGTTCGGCCAGATCAGTGGCTGTTCGCCCTCGCGCTGGTAACTGAAGATATGCGCACCCTGTTGGGCCACCATCAGCTCGGCGCCGTTGTGGCGGATGCGCCAGCAGTCCAGCTCGTCGATTTTTACCGTCTCAACGTGGGGCGTAGGCATAACAAAGCTCTCTTAGTGGCAGGCAATGGGGCAATTGACCGTTAAAACCCGGCGAGGTTTAACGCGCCCGTGACGGTACCGAGCGCGTGCGGCCGCTGCCATCGATGGCGACGAACACGAATACGGCTTCGGTCACCTTGCGCCATTCGCTGGACAACGGATCGTCGCTCCACACTTCGACCATCATCTGGATCGAGCTGCGGCCGATTTCCAGGGCCTGGGTATAGAAGGAAAGCTGCGCACCCACGGCCACCGGCACCAGGAACGCCATGCGATCAATGGCCACGGTGGCCACGCGCCCACCGGCGACCTTGCTGGCCATTGCCGTGCCGGCGAGGTCCATCTGCGCGACCAGCCAGCCGCCGAAGATATCGCCAAAACCGTTGGTTTCACGCGGGAGCGCGGTGATTTGCAGGGCGAGATCGCCTTGCGGGATAGGATCTTCTTGTTCGAGTTCGATCATGCCGAGGGTGCCTCTGACCCGTGACGCTTCATGGGTATTTCAAGTGGATAGCCGTCTTCTTAGAAAAACGTTTCAGCACCAACATACACCGCTCGATGCGTTTCTCGTAAGGCGAACTAAAGGGAAACTCTGCCAAACCGGCTGGATGGCACCCAACAACGTTTTGGCACAGCAGCCCCTCAAGACAGCGGGTCTGGCGCTTGCACCGGCGAGTATATCGAGACCCTGGCGCCACGACGACCTCCCGACGCTCATTTGGTCGGTAAATAGACGCTGTATCGGGGCTTTTGCGCGCAACTGTGCTCCTGGCGCTGTGCTTTTTCAGGCGATTTGCTATCTTGCCAAACCCGCCGCAAGTCACGGGCGTGCTGTCCTTTACGATGATTACTATAAGAGAAGCCTTGCCATGTCCTCCGTGCCTGCAAGCAGTGCGCAACCCTCGCGCCCGCTGACCCGCAACGACTACAAAACCCTGTCGCTGTCTGCCCTGGGTGGAGCGCTGGAGTTCTACGACTTCATCATCTTTGTGTTTTTCGCCACCGTGGTCGGGAAACTGTTCTTCCCTGTGGACATGCCCGAATGGCTGCGCATGATGCAGACCTTCGGCATCTTCGCCGCCGGCTACCTGGCGCGCCCCTTGGGCGGCATCATCATGGCGCACTTTGGTGACCTGCTGGGGCGCAAGAAGATGTTCACCCTGAGCATTTTCATGATGGCCGTACCCACCCTGATCATGGGGCTGCTGCCCACCTACGCGCAGATCGGCCTGTGGGCGCCGGTCCTGTTGCTACTGATGCGCATCATCCAGGGCGCGGCGATTGGCGGCGAAGTACCGGGCGCCTGGGTGTTCGTCTCCGAGCACGTCCCGCCGCGCCACATCGGCTACGCCTGCGGCACCCTGACCAGCGGCCTCACCGCCGGTATTCTGCTGGGCTCGTTGGTGGCTACCGCCATCAATAGCGCCTATACACCGGAACAGGTCTCTGATTACGCCTGGCGGATTCCTTTCCTGCTCGGCGGCGTATTCGGCCTGCTGTCGGTGTACCTGCGTCGTTGGCTGCATGAAACCCCGATCTTCGCCGAGATGCAGCAACGCAAGAGCCTGGCCGCTGAACTGCCCTTGCGCGCCGTGTTGCGCGATCACCGTGGCGCCATTGTGCTGTCGATGCTGCTGACCTGGCTATTGTCGGCCGGCGTGGTGGTAGTCATCCTGATGACCCCGACCGTGCTGCAAACTATCTATCACTTCAGCCCCACTGTGGCACTGCAGGCCAATAGCCTGGCCATCGTGACCCTGAGCCTGGGTTGCATCGCCTCGGGTGCGCTGGCCGACCGTTTTGGCGCCGGTCGCGTGCTGGTCACAGGTTGCGCACTGCTGCTGGCGACTTCCTGGACGCTGTATCACAGCCTGATGGCCCACCCGGACTGGCTGTTCCCGTTGTATGCCTTGACGGGTCTGTTTGTCGGCACCATCGGCGTGGTGCCCTACGTGATGGTCAAAGCCTTCCCGCCGGTGGTGCGCTTCAGCGGTCTGTCGTTCTCCTACAACGTTGCTTATGCCGTGTTCGGCGGGTTGACGCCCTTGGCGGTGTCGCTGCTGATGAAGGAGAGCCCGATGGGCCCGGCTTACTATGTGGCCGTCCTGTGTGTGATGGGGATGTTGGTGGGTGGGTATCTGTGGAAACGCGGCCGCTGAAGCCTGCGCATTCAGATAGTGGCCTTTCATCTAATTGTCATATTTCAGACATAGAGTGTTCACACGGCCTGCCGATACTTGGCCCCGATCCAATTATCCCTATCTGCTAGGAGCAAGGCATGAAACTGAAACGTTTGATGGCGGCAATGACTTTTGTCGCTGCTGGCGTTGCGACCGCCAACGCGGTGGCCGCTGGTGTTGATCCGGCAATCCCGGCTTACGTCAAGACCACTGGTGTGTCGGGCAACCTGTCCAGCGTCGGTTCCGATACCCTGGCTAACCTGATGACCCTGTGGGCCGAGGGTTACAAAAAGGAATACCCGAACGTCAACATCCAGATTCAAGCTGCCGGCTCTGCCACTGCGCCACCTGCGTTGACTGAAGGCACCTCCAACCTGGGCCCGATGAGCCGCAAGATGAAGGACACCGAACTGGCGGCCTTCGAGCAGAAGTATGGCTACAAGCCAACCGCTATCCCGGTTGCCGTGGATGCCCTGGCGGTATTTGTGCACAAGGACAACCCGATCCAGCACCTGACCATGGAACAGGTCGATGCGATCTTCTCGTCGACGCGTCTGTGCGGCGCCAAAGCCGATGTGAAAACCTGGGGTGACCTGGGCGTGACCGGCGACCTGGCCAACAAGCCAGTGCAACTGTTCGGGCGTAACTCGGTATCCGGCACCTACGGCTACTTCAAGGAAGAAGCCCTGTGCAAAGGCGACTACAAGCCAAACGTGAACGAACAACCGGGCTCGGCGTCGGTCGTGCAGTCGATCAGCTCCTCGCTGAACGGCATCGGTTACTCGGGCATCGGCTACAAGACCGCCAGCGTGAAGACCGTGCCACTGGCCAAGAAAGGCAGCACTGACTACATCGAAGACTCCGAAGAAAACGCCCTGAACGGCAAGTATCCGCTGTCGCGTTTCCTCTACGTGTATGTCAACAAAGCCCCGAACAAGCCACTGGCGCCGCTGGAAGCTGAGTTCGTGAAACTGGTGCTGTCCAAGCAGGGCCAGGAAGTAGTGGTCAAAGACGGCTACATCCCGCTGCCAGCCAAAGTCGCCGCCAAGGCCCTGGCTGACCTGGGTCTGAAAGAAGGCAACTAAGCCTGCGATACCTGATGTAGACGCATGCTTTTCTGTGGGAGCGGGCTTGCCCGCGATGCTGGCGACGCGGTTTAGCGTTGAAATCGTGTTGATGCCATCGCGGGCAAGCCCGCTCCCACATAAGCAGTCTGCATCCCTAATTTTTTATCCGCTGCCAGCCCTGCTTCGCGGCGGATTTGTTGCGTCACTGCACTGTCATCTTTCTGTCATACAGGATCGCTAGGGTGTGCGCATGAATGATCTGGCCAATTCCACCATGACGACGACTTCCCCTCCCAAGCGCATTGATTTCAATACGCCTGAGCTGCAACGCAAGCGCCGCATCCGCGCGCTCAAGGATCGCTTCACCCGTTGGTATGTGCTGGTCGGCGGCCTCGCCGTGCTGGCCGCCATTACCCTGATCTTCTTCTTCCTCGCCTATGTGGTTGCGCCATTGTTCCAGGGCGCCTCGTTGAGCAAGGAAGACGCGTTGACGCCCGCTTGGATGCAGGACGCCGGCAAGCCGTTGATGATCTCCCTCGAAGAACAGAACCAGGTCGCCATGCGGGTTTCCGACAAGGGCCAGGCGCTGTTCTTTGCCGTGGACACCGGTGCCGAGCTCAAGCGTGTCGACCTGCCGATTCCGGCCGGTACCAGCGTTGCTTCCATTGGTGAAGATCAGCCGGGCAGCCCGCTGGTGATTCTCGGTTTGTCCAATGGCCAGTCTTTGGTGTTCCGCCACACCTATAAGGTGTCGTACCCGGACGGCAACAAAACCATCACCCCAGCTATCGAGTACCCCTACGGCGAAACGCCGATCGTACTGGATGACGCCGGTCGCCCGCTGGAACACGTTGCGCTCAACGCCACCGACACCTCCCTGGTGGTGGCAGGTTCCGCCGGTTCGCACTTGAACGTGCTGACCCTGAGCCGCGAAGAAAACATGATGACCGGTGAAGTCACCAGCGAGCAGAAGCGCGTCGAGCTGCCGCAGATGACCGAGCCGGTGAAGGCGATCTTCATCGACCCACGCCAGCAGTGGTTGTATGTGATCAACGGCCGTGCCCTGGCCGACGTGTTCAGCCTGCGCGACAAGAGCCTCAACGGTCGCTACAAACTGCTGGAAGACGCCGACACGGAAATCACCGCCAGCACCCAGTTGGTCGGCGGCATCTCGCTGATCCTGGGTAACTCCAAAGGCGGCCTGGCCCAGTGGTTCATGGCCCGCGACCCCGATGGCGAACAGCGCCTGAAGCAGATCCGCACCTTCCAGATGGGCACCGCGCCCATCGTCGAAATCAGCGCTGAAGAGCGCCGCAAAGGCTTCACCGCCCTGGATGCTGCTGGCCAGTTCGGCGTGTTCCACAGCACCGCCCATCGCACCTTGCTGGTGGACCCGGTGGTCGATGGCCAGGGCCTGTTCGGCATGTCGCCACGGGCCAACCGTGTGATCGTCGAGGCGGGTGGCAAGCTGCAACCGTTGTTGCTCGACAACCCGCACCCGGAAGTGTCGTGGAGCGCGTTGTGGAGCAAGGTCTGGTACGAGAACTACGACGAGCCTAAATACGTCTGGCAATCCACGGCCGCCAACACTGACTTCGAACCCAAGATGAGCCTGGCCCCGCTGACCTTCGGTACCTTGAAGGCCGCGTTCTACGCCATGTTGCTGGCGGCGCCACTGGCGGTTGCTGCAGCGATCTACACCGCTTACTTCATGGCGCCGAGCCTGCGCCGCAAGGTCAAGCCGGTGATCGAGCTGATGGAAGCCATGCCGACGGTGATCCTCGGATTCTTCGCCGGCCTGTTCCTGGCGCCGTATGTGGAAGGGCACCTGCCGGGCATTTTCAGCCTGTTGATGCTGTTGCCGATTGGCATCCTGGTCGCCGGCTTTGTCTTCAGCCGCTTGCCTGAGTCGATCCGCCTGCGCGTTCCCGATGGTTGGGAAAGCGCGATCCTGATTCCGGTGATCCTGTTGGTGGGCTGGCTCTCGCTATACATGAGCCCGTACCTGGAAACCTGGTTCTTCGGCGGTGACATGCGCATGTGGATCTCCCACGATCTGGGCATTACCTACGACCAGCGCAACGCGTTGGTGGTCGGCCTGGCCATGGGTTTTGCGGTGATCCCGAACATCTACTCCATCGCCGAAGACGCCGTGTTCAGCGTGCCACGCGGCCTGACACTGGGCTCCCTTGCCCTGGGCGCCACGCCGTGGCAGACCATGACCCGCGTGGTCATCCTCACCGCCAGCCCGGGCATCTTCTCGGCGCTGATGATCGGCATGGGCCGCGCCGTGGGCGAGACCATGATCGTGCTGATGGCCACCGGTAACACCCCGGTGATGGAGATGAACCTGTTCGAGGGCCTGCGCACCCTGGCGGCCAACGTTGCGGTGGAGATGCCCGAGTCGGAAGTGGGCGGCAGTCATTACCGCGTGCTGTTCCTCTCGGCGCTGGTGCTGCTGTTGTTCACCTTCATCATGAACACCCTCGCCGAGCTGATTCGTCAGCGTCTGCGCAAGAAATACTCGTCGCTTTAAGAAAGGTAGAAGTCTGTGAAACAGAACTCCCTGAATGGATGGTTCAAGAGCGGCGCCCCCGGCGTCTGGATTAGCGGTGGCGCGGTGTCCATCGCGGTCATCATGACCATTGGTTTGCTGGCTGTGATTGCGGTGCGGGGCCTGGGCCATTTCTGGCCGGCCGACCTGATCCAGGCCAACTACAACGTGCCAGGCCAGGCCAACCACATCGTGATCGGCGAAGTGGTGCAGAAAGAAGAAGTGCCGCGTGAGCGCCTGAAAAGCGCGGGCCTGCCGGTGCCGGACCAAGGCCCGGAATTCATGACCCGTGAGCTGATCAAGGTCGGCAACCGCGACCTGAACGGCAACGACTTCACCTGGATTGTCGGTGAGTGGCTGAAGGACCAGACCAAGCCTGCGAACCTGATGGCCATCGAGCGTCGTGAGTGGGGCAACTTCTACGGCACCCTGGTCAACGTCAAGCAGGACGGCAAGGTGATTGCCGAAGGCGAGGCCGCGTGGCCGGAGCTGCAAGCCCGCGTGGACCGCGTGAACAAGCTGGCAGCTCAGCTCAAGAGCCTGGAAAAAACCGATATCGGCGCGATCAACGCCGGGCTGGAGCGCATCCGCCTGCACGGTCGCAAACTGGAACTGGAAGGCAAGCTCGACGCTGCCGCCCAGGCCGACATGGACGCCGACCGCGCCGAGCTGAACGCCCGTTACCAGGACATCGAAGCGCGCCTGGCCGACCTGCATGCACAGTTCAACCGCGACGCCCTGACGGCGCGTGACGGCAACGGTAAGGAAGTGGAAATCGGCATCGGCAAAGTGGTGCACGCCTACCAGCCGAACGCCATGGGCACGATGACCAAAATCGGCTTCTACTTCAGCAAGGTCTGGGAATTCCTCAGCGATGACCCACGGGAAGCCAACACCGAAGGCGGGATCTTCCCGGCTATCTTCGGCACCGTGATGATGACCCTGATCATGGCAATGATCGTGACCCCGTTTGGCGTACTGGCCGCGGTGTACCTGCGTGAGTACGCCAAGCAGAACACCTTGACGCGCATCATCCGCATCGCCGTGAACAACCTGGCCGGCGTACCGGCCATCGTCTACGGCGTGTTCGGCCTGGGCTTCTTCGTGTATGTACTGGGGGGCTCGGTCGACCGTCTGTTCTTCGCTGAAGCGCTGCCTGCGCCGACCTTCGGTACGCCGGGGTTGCTCTGGGCTTCGCTGACCCTGGCGCTGCTGGCGGTGCCTGTGGTGATCGTGGCCACCGAAGAAGGCTTGGCGCGGATTCCTCGCACCGTGCGTGAAGGCTCCCTGGCACTCGGCGCGACCAAGGCGGAAACGCTGTGGAAGATCGTGCTGCCGATGGCCAGCCCGGCAATGATGACAGGCATGATCCTCGCCGTGGCGCGCGCCGCGGGTGAGGTGGCACCGCTGATGCTGGTGGGTGTAGTGAAGCTGGCGCCGTCGCTGCCACTGGATGGCAACTACCCATACCTGCACCTGGATCAGAAGATCATGCACCTGGGCTTCCATATTTATGACGTCGGCTTCCAGAGCCCCAACGTCGAGGCCGCACGGCCGTTGGTGTACGCCACCGCCTTGCTGCTGGTACTGGTGATCGCCACGCTCAACCTGTCGGCAGTGTGGATTCGTAACCACCTGCGCGAAAAATACAAAGCGCTGGACAGCTAATGCGATTCAATGTGGGAGCTGGCTTGCCTGCGATGGCATCACCGCGGTGTTACTGCAATACCGCGCCGCCCGCATCGCAGGCAAGCCAGCTCCCACAGGGCTCGGCGTCAGGCACAGAATTTGAGTAAGCCGCCCCGGCGGTTCAACGAAATGAATTGGTAGCACAGGGAGCATCCCATGCAACACGAAACCCAATCCCACGGCATCAACATGTCTGCCCTGGGTCGCGACAAGCAGAGCCTGAGCCTGGCCCAGGAAACCGTGGCCATCGAAGTCCCCGGCCTGAGCCTGTACTACGGCGACAAGCAGGCGCTGTTCGATGTCAGCATGAACATCCCCAAGCAACGCGTGACCGCCTTCATCGGCCCGTCGGGCTGCGGCAAGTCCACGTTGCTGCGTACCTTCAACCGCATGAATGACCTGGTGGACGGTTGCCGTGTAGAAGGTGCAATCAACCTCTACGGCACCAATATCTACCGCAAGGGCGAAGACGTGGCCGAGCTGCGTCGCCGCGTGGGCATGGTGTTCCAGAAGCCCAACCCGTTCCCCAAGACCATCTACGAAAACGTGGTCTACGGCCTGCGTATCCAGGGCATCAACAAGAAACGCATCCTCGACGAAGCGGTTGAGTGGGCGCTCAAGGGCGCGGCATTGTGGGACGAGGTCAAGGACCGCCTGCACGAATCGGCACTCGGCTTGTCCGGCGGCCAGCAGCAGCGCCTGGTGATCGCCCGTACCATCGCCGTAGAGCCGGAAGTGTTGTTGCTCGACGAACCGTGCTCGGCGCTCGACCCGATTTCCACCTTGAAAGTCGAAGAGCTGATCTACGAGCTCAAGTCCAAGTTCACCATCGTCATCGTGACCCACAACATGCAACAGGCGGCGCGGGTTTCCGACTACACCGCGTTCATGTACATGGGCAAGCTGGTGGAGTTCGGCGACACCGACACCCTGTTCACCAATCCGGCGAAGAAGCAGACCGAAGATTACATCACCGGTCGCTACGGCTAGGAAGCTGTGGTTCTGATTGCACTGACGCTGCGGTTCTCCGCACCTTACCGGACGCTCCAAGGACGCCAACATGATTAGCAAAGAAGGCCTTACCCACCACATCTCCGCGCAGTTCAATGCCGAGCTTGAGGAAGTGCGCAGCCACCTCCTGGCGATGGGCGGGCTGGTGGAAAAGCAAGTCAATGATGCGGTCACCGCGCTGATCGAGGCCGACTCGGGCCTGGCTCAGCAGGTGCGTGAGATTGACGAGCAGATCAACCAAATGGAACGCAATATCGACGAAGAGTGCCTGCGCATTCTTGCCCGCCGCCAGCCAGCGGCCTCGGACCTGCGTTTGATCATCAGCATTTCCAAGTCGGTGATCGACCTGGAACGCATCGGCGACGAAGCCACCAAGATTGCCCGCCGCGCCATCCAGCTGTGCGAAGAGGGTGAAGCCCCTCGTGGTTACGTGGAGGTGCGCCATATCGGCGACCAGGTGCGCAACATGGTGCGCGATGCCCTCGACGCCTTCGCCCGCTTTGACGCCGAGCTGGCATTGTCGGTGGCGCAGTACGACAAGATCATCGACCGCGAATACAAGACCGCGCTGCGCGAGTTGGCCACCTACATGATGGAAGATCCGCGTTCGATCTCGCGGGTCTTGAACATTATCTGGGTGCTGCGCTCCCTGGAGCGTATCGGCGACCACGCGCGCAATATCTCGGAATTGGTGATTTATCTGGTGCGCGGCACCGACGTCCGGCACATGGGCCTAAAGCGCATGAAGGCCGAAGTTGAAGGCACTGCTGATCTAATCCCTAATGTTCCGGGCGAATCTGACGATAAGTAAGGTTGCCCGAGAAATTAACGCCCGGCCTCTGGCCGGGCGTTTTTGTTTGCGGCATCTGAATTTTTTGCACAGCAGGCGCCATAAAGTCCTTCTGTGACCCGCGAGTTTTGGCAAAATGCCATCAGTCAGGCGTTTTGCAGACGTTTTTATAGGATGAAGGGTCGATGAGTAAAGTCAGTGTGTTGGTGGTGGATGACGCCTCGTTTATTCGCGACCTGGTGAAGAAGTGCCTGCGTAATTACTTCCCCGGGATCAAGATCGAAGATGCGGTGAACGGCAAAAAGGCGCAATCCATCCTCATGCGCGAAACCTTCGACCTGGTGCTGTGTGACTGGGAAATGCCGGAAATGTCCGGCATTGAGCTGTTGACCTGGTGCCGCGAGCAAGCGCACTTGAAGGCCATGCCGTTCGTCATGGTGACCAGCCGTGGCGACAAGGAAAACGTGGTGCAGGCGATTCAGGCGGGCGTTTCCGGCTATGTCAGCAAGCCGTTCACCAACGAGCAGTTGCTCAACAAGGTCAAGCAGGCCCTGCACAAGATCGGTCGCCTCGATGCGCTGATTGCCAGCGCGCCGACCAAGATGAACTCAGCCTTTGGCAACGACTCCCTGAGCGCCCTGACCGGCGGCAAACCCGAAGCGGTCAAGCCGGCCCCGGTGGCGGCGCCCAGCAAAGGTTTGCTCAATACACCGCCAGTCAAGGCCCCCGCAGCAGCGGCGCCGGCAGGCAGTCGCGGTCAGGGCCAGTTGCGCCTCGCAAGCGGCACCCAGCAATGCGTGATCAAGGCCCTGAGCATCAAGGAAGCGTTGCTGGTGGTAAAGCGTGGCGAGGTCCTGCCACAAGTACTGGAAAGCGCCGTGCTCGACCTTGAACAGGGCGACAACGCCGAAGTCGCACGGCTCAACGGCTACCTGCACGCCATCGTCGCCTACGAGCCCAAGCCCGACAGCGACTGGTTGCAACTGACTTTCCGCTTTATCGACCAGGATGCGCAGAAGCTGGACTACATATCCCGCCTGATCGCCCGTGGCACGGCGCAGAAGCATTTCGTGCCGGGTGCGTAACCCTTCAAGGCGACGCTTAGTCCATGTGGGAGCGGGCTTGCCCGCGATAGCAATCTATCAGTCAACAATGCGCTGGCTGACCCACCGCTATCGCGGGCAAGCTGATCTGGCCTAATGAAATTGGACACATCAATAGGGCGCTATGATGGCGCCCAAACCTGAGGTGTACAGATGATGCGAAAGTCCTATTCCAGTGAGGTCAAACTCAACGCTGCAAGCATGGTGCTTG
>NZ_WJZM01000129.1:0-1181 GCF_021609545.1 Pseudomonas sp. PA-1-6B | reverse complement strand
CCCAGCCCTGGTGTTCGGCGGTGAGGCGGTTTTGGCGGTCGTATTCGTAGGCCAGCGCCCAGTGACCGTCTTCGACGCTGAGGAGGTTGCCTTGGCGGTCGTAGGCATAGTCGACAACGCTGGCATCTGGCAGGGTTTTTCGGACGAGGCGACCGGCGTGGTCGCGCTCGTAACGGGTGATTAGCTGACTGTTATCGTCGCCGTATTCGGTCTTCTCCAGCAGGTTGCCGTTGAGGTCGTAGGCATAGGCGGTGCGTTGGCCGTCGAAGCCGGTTTCCTGGCGGATCAGGCCGTTGGGGTGGTAGTCAAGTTGGTAGGTTTCGCCGGCTTCGTTTTCGATCTCGGTGAGCAGCAGTCGGGCGTTGTCGTAGCGGTACTTGACCTGGGTGCCGTCGGCGTTGAGACGGCGGCTGATCAGGTGCAGGCCATCGGCGTATTCGTAGCGGGTGATGTGGCCGAGTTCGTCGCGTTCGGCGATGATTTTGCCGTAGGGGTTGTAGCTGAATTCCCTACAACCACCGCCTGGCAACACAAGACGAATCAACCTGCCGACGCAGTCCCAGTGATATTGCGTCAGCGCACCCTGCTCATCCTCACAGGCAACTTGCCGTCCCAGATCGTCATAGCGATAACGCTTGATCCCGCCATTGGGCAATTGCTCCTCAAGCAGTTGCCCGCGTTCGTTCCACACCAGTCGATGGCAACTGTGATCCGGGTACCAAACTCCAGTCAGTTGCCCGTGCTTGTTGTAGCTGTAGTCAGTAACCTCTCCATCGGGATCGGTCCTACGCGTAACATCGCCTTGTTCATTACGCTCATATTTCCAGACCGCCTCCCCACGCCTGACAACCCGTACAAAACCGTTGTCATGCTCGTAGGACGTTGGCTCATCATCCCCCGGAAACAGCGCCACCAAGCGCCCGGCATCGTCGTACTGATAGGCCGTCACCGCGCCCATCGGGTCTTGCTCGACGGTCAGCCGGCCCTGGTCGTCGTAGGATTTAAAGTGCGTGGCGCCGTCCGGATCAATCCTCTGCACCAGCCGTGCCCGCTGGTCATGGACATACACCTCCTGGCTGCCATCGGCGTTATGCACCGTGACACGCCCGTCATCGCCCCAGGCATAGCGCGTGTCCATCTGCGAAAAACTCGCCCAATGCCGAACGCAGCGCGCCGCCTTG
>NZ_WJZM01000128.1:0-1231 GCF_021609545.1 Pseudomonas sp. PA-1-6B | reverse complement strand
ACGACGTCCAGATAGAGCTTTTCGGAAGGCTGTTGCACCGCGCCATTCTGATACAGGGCATGCACACTCGCGCGGCCTTCGGCAATCGCGCTCACCAGCGCGTTGGGAACCTCAAAGGTATAAAGGCCTGCTCTACTGAGTTCTTCGGTGTGCGTATAAGGGATCGAATTGCCTTCACTGTCCAAACCGGCCCAGATCAGCGTCACGTGGGAATAGGCGCTAGTCTCCTGGGAGGTGACCCAAATGGCCACTTCCACATCCCAACTGCCCAGCTCCGCGAGGTCGATTTTCGTACCGGTGTCTGGAAACTGCAGCCACGGCGCTTCGGGGCGCACTTCATTGAGGTGCACATCAATCAACGACACCGCCGACCAGCGCGCCCGCTCCTCCGGCAGATTGCCGCCCGCGTCCCGCACCTGGTAAGCCACGCGCGTCAGCGGGTTATTGCCCGCGGCGCTGATAGTGGCGTAGTCGACGGTCAAGGTGATGTCACGGCCCACTTCGCCGGGCTGGACCCGGTGCTGAACCACTTGCGAGCCCCAGGCCAGAGTGATCAGGTCATAAGCGCGCATGTTTAGCCAGTAGCGAATGATGATCTTGACACCCGCCAGTGCCTGCTCCTGATTGACGCCACGCAGCACAACATCCGGTGGAACCTGATACGCCAGCCCCTGGTGGCCGGGTAGACAGTCTTTGTCTTCGCCACCGGGGCGAGTCAGGCTGACCCGTAACTTGATTTCTTCGGTGAATGACTCATTGCCGCTTCTGCGCCTTAGCATGGCAACTACACCGTTGACAAAGTACGGGACAATATGGTGCGCGGGAACAGTCAGCGGGATCAGGTCAAGGTTTTCCTCGCCTTCGCGAATCGGCGTAGAGGCCACGGGAATATTACGGTTGCCCCAGAACAGTGAGGCAACACTGCCCGGAGTGACGCCATCTTTGGGGTTGATCAGGTAGACCACCAACGGCACCTCGGTATGCCGCAGGCCGATACCGCCATGCGCCCCTTCGATATCACCATCAATGGCCGGTTCCATCAGCGGAACAACGATGGGCGGCAGGAGGGGGTCAAGTGTTTTGTTCTTGGGCATGGCGAGAATCCTCACGGTCGTGCGCTGTTGGCTTACCGCTATCAAACGCCTGAAATCGCGGCGTGCCTACTGTCAGAATTAACAGGTAGTGCAGGATGACCCTGGATCGGTACCTGTTAATTCTGACAGTAGCCAAT
>NZ_WJZM01000127.1:0-1246 GCF_021609545.1 Pseudomonas sp. PA-1-6B | reverse complement strand
TGATCTGGCCTAATGAAATTGGACACATCAATAGGGCGCTATGATGGCGCCCAAACCTGAGGTGTACAGATGATGCGAAAGTCCTATTCCAGTGAGGTCAAACTCAACGCTGCAAGCATGGTGCTTGATCAAAACATGCCTGTTCCCGAAGTTTGCGCCAGTTTGGATATTGGCCCTACGGCTTTACGCCGCTGGGTCGAGCAGGTGCGTAAAGAGCGCGCCGGATCCACGATGACGGGCACCAAGGCGATTACTTCCGAACAGAAGAAAATTCAAGAACTCCAGGCCCTGCTCAGGCAAAAAGACCGGGATATCGAAATCCTAAAAAAGGCCAGTGTTCTCCTGCTTTTGGACTCCAAAGATCATTCCCTCTGATCAGCGAGCTAGGCGAACAGTACGGCATTACAGATTGCTGTCGTGTTTTTGAAGTCAACCGCAGCAGCTACTACGCCTGGCGCCAGCGCCAGGGAAAAATCAACCTGGAGCGCGAAGCGCTCAAGGTTGTTCTAGTTAAGTACCACAAGGCCTCAAGAGGATCGGCTGGAGCGCGAACCCTTTCTGAAGACCTGCAAGGTGCAGGCCATCAGGTGGGGCGTTACATGGCTCGCAGCTTGATGAAGGAAGCCGGGATTGCCAGCCGCCAACGCAGGCCCCACAAATACAAATCGTCAGGCGTGGAGTCTCTGGTGGCTGAACATGAACTGGAGCGCGAGTTCTACGTAGCTGACATCAACAAGGTCTGGTGCGCGGACATCACCTATATCCAGCTCGGTAAGCGCTGGCTCTACTTCTCGGTCGTTTTGGACCTGTTTGCCCGCCGAGTGGTGGGGTGGTCGTATTCACTGGTCGCCGATGCGACGTTGGCTACTGAGTCACTGCGCATGGCTGTTGAATTGAGAGGGAGGCCTAAAGGTGTGCTGTTTCATTCCGACCAAGGCTGCCAGTACACCAGTCATAAATTCAGGGCTGAATTGCAGGCCCATGAGCTCAAGCAGAGCATGAGTCGAAAAGGGCAGTGCTGGGATAATGCCCCGATGGAGCGTTTCTTTGGCAGCTTGAAGTCCGAGTGGGTGCCCGAGAAAGGCTACAGCTCGGAGTACGAAGCTCGGGCAGATATCAACCGATATGTGGCGCGCTACAACAGTGTAAGGCGCCACAGTTACAACGGTTACCACTCACCGATAGCGGCGGAAAAGCTAGCGGCGTGAAAACCGATAAGAATGTCCAAAATTACTGGACCAGATCA
>NZ_WJZM01000126.1:0-1259 GCF_021609545.1 Pseudomonas sp. PA-1-6B | reverse complement strand
TGTACGGACCGGACACATGGTTGACACCTGTGCGGGGACATAGTGGACACATTATGCCCCGTAGTCAGGGTTGTTTACGTCGAAGGTCCGTAGAAATTGATGGCAGAAATAGACGTCAAACAAGCCATCTCTTTCAGCGTTAGGGCGTATTGCGATGTGTTGCCCGCGTAGGCCCTTGGCGATGCTGAAGTAGCGTTTCTGAAAGCGAAATCTACTGTCATAAACCTTTGCCAATACATCATCTGGGCCATATTCAAAGTCCGACAGTTGCTGTGGATATGCCCAGGGGCTACTCCGATAGCGGTCCATAGGCACCTTGTAGCCCAGCGCCTGATGAGGGCGCTGCAGGTTATAAACCTCACGCCATTGATCAAAAGCTGATTGAGCGTCCGTCAGTGTGGAAAAGTGTCGTCCATCAAGCACTTCTGCTTTGAGCGAGCGGTGGAAACGTTCGATCTTTCCATTGGTTTGAGGGTGGCGAGGACGGCTGAAGCTGATCCGGATTCCCAGGCGAATCAGCCAGATACTCAGCTCTGAAACTTCACCCGGATTGCGTGGCGAGCCCCAGGGAGCACCATTATCAACGTTGATCCGAACCGGCAAGCCATAGCGCTGGAAAACCTCAATCATCTTCTCCTTCACCGTGGCTCCCCGTTCGTTATCACAGGCCTCAATGGCTAGGCTGAACCGGGAGTGATCGTCCAACAGCGTCAGGGGGTGGCATCGACCTTGCTGCAGTGCGAAATGCCCTTTGAAATCCATCTGCCAAAGATCATTAGGCGCGTCGTGTTCAAATCGCAGCGTCGCCGAATGCTCCTTCAGAGACGGTTGAATCAGGTCATGCCGGTGCAAGATATTGGTGACGGTGCTGGGGGCGATGCGCTTTTCCAGCAGGCTACTAATTGTGCGTCCGCCCCATGCTGGATGGGCCTGTCTAAGTGCGATGACTTGTGCTTCCAAGGCCGTCTGGGTCAATTTGGGACTGCTCGCTGGTCTGCGGGATTTCTCTTGCAGACCAGGCTGACCCAGCGCCTCGTAGCGTTTGAGCCACTTGTACGCTGTTTGTGGGCTGATACCGAATCGTCGACACAGCTCACGTTTGTTGCTGCCGGGTTGCCGCGCTAAGGCAACGAACTCTTCTTTCAGGCTCATGGTATCTCTCGTAGTCCAAGGCATGATGACTTCCCGGCGAAGTTGGTTCGCCGCAAAGTGTCCACCATGTCCCCGCACACCCGTCAACCATGTGTCCGGTCCGTACA
>NZ_WJZM01000125.1:0-1456 GCF_021609545.1 Pseudomonas sp. PA-1-6B | reverse complement strand
TGAAGTGCGCCCCAAAAGTTGGACAGCTGTTGGTTAGGTTACAGCGGACCGAGTTCTGTACGCTACAGGGCTCAGTCCGCCAAGCTTCGTTTTGATTCGCTTATGGTTGTAGTAATGGATGTACTCATCCAACCCAGCCTGCAGTTGAGCCACACTGTCGAAGCTTTCCCGGTAGTAAAACTCTGACTTCAGCGTGCCGAAGAAGCTCTCCATCGTGGCGTTGTCATAGCAGTTTCCTCTGCGTGACATGCTCTGCTCAAGGCCCGCTTTCTCCAGGCGCTCCCGGTATTTTGGGTATCGATAGTGCCAGCCCTGATCCGAGTGCAACATGGGTTTAGCGCCCTCTGGCAAGCGCTCAAGAGCTTGTTCCAGCATGTCTCCCACCAAGGCATATTGAGGGCGTGTGGCGGTCTGATAGGCCACGATCTCCCCGTTGTATAAGTCTAAAACTGGCGACAAATACAGCTTTTGGCCGGCCACTTTGAACTCAGTGACATCCGTCACCCATTTCTGATTCGGTTGCTCGGCCTCAAACTGACGGGCCAGGGTATTGGGTGATGTCTCGCCCACTACCCCTCGATAAGACCTGTACTTCTTCGGACGCAACATACATTTGAGGCTCAACTCTCCCATCAGGCGTCGCACCGTTTTACCGTTAATGGGGCTGTTTTTACGTAGCTCCAAAGTCATCCGACGGTAACCAAAGCGACCTTTATGCTCGCCCTGGATAGCCTGGATAGAGGCTTTGACCGAGATGAATCGGTCTTCAACGCCCATCGCTTTGAGTTGGTAGTAGTAAGTACTTCGCGCAAGTCCCAGCAGTTTGAGTAGATCATTCAAGGGAAAGTCTTGCCTCAGCTCACTGATTATTTGGGCTTTTTCTTCGCTTCTTTCTCCCGCCTCATCACCGCCTCGCCTAACTCCCCAAGCTTTTTTAGGTAGGCGTTCTCCATGCGCAAATACTGAAGCTCATCAAGCAAGGCTTTATGCGCAAGCTGTTCGGCGGTGAATGGTGCAGTGGTTTTTTGAGGTTTAGCAGGAGGCTTGGGCATAACGGTATTCAGTCCTTTTTTCCCTGAGGCCAGGGCTTCAATGCCGCCACTGTAATACTGCTGTTGCCATCTGCCCACCTGGCTGGAGTTACCCAGATTGAAGAGCGCCGCTGCGCGGCGCAAGGAAAGGCTGTCACGCCACATGCGTTGCAGAACGGAGAACTTGAACAAAGCACTGTAACGCTCGCCAGTACTGCTCAGACCGGCTTCACCATGCAGTCGGTAAGCCTCCACCCAGCGGCGCAGCAAAGTGGGGTCCATGTGAAATTGAGCGGCGATACGTCGAAAACCACGGCCTCGCTCAAGAAAGGCGCTGATGGCGGAAAGCTTGAATTGCGTCGTGTATTTGCTCATGAAAAAGCCCCAGGAGTTGGATGGGTGTCCAACTTCTGGGGCGCACTTCA
>NZ_WJZM01000124.1:0-1465 GCF_021609545.1 Pseudomonas sp. PA-1-6B | reverse complement strand
AAGTGAGCCGCCGTCAGGGCGGAACCCTAAGTGGCCGTTACCGCAGGAATGGATATGTACACGGTCCAACTGTGTTGACTGTCAAGCCGTCTTCGCAGGCAAGCCAGCTCCCACAGTTGGATCGCGGTGCGTCAGTTAGATCAGCGTCGGCTGCCAGGCCGTAGCGGGAGCAAGCTCCCTCGCCACAGGTTTAGCGTCGTACCGAAGTTGTGTAGATACCTATGCTGTGATGACGACAGCCGATCCCTATCTACCTGAAGCCCCGGCATCCAACTGTGGGAGCTGGCTTGCCTGCGATGACGGCCTGATAGTCGACGCTTATCTACTTTGGATCGCGGAGCGTGAGTTGGATCATCGTCGGCTGTCAGGGCCGTCACGGGAGCAAGCTCCCTCGCCACAGGTCCAGCGTTGTACCGCGTTCCCGCAGTGTTTGCGATTTGGGTCAGCGCGTGGCAATCAGCGCCGGCCCGAATGACTCTTTCAAGAAAACCGGGGCGATATAGCGTTCGTAATGTGCCTCGGACAGCAAAAAGAACTCTCGATCTATCGCATCGCGCAAATCCGCCAGGTGGCGTTCACGAAACTCCGGTAACAGCGCCAACCCATAGGCATCCAGCCTGGAAATCACCCGCGCACCCCGCGCAATCAACTGGTATGCCCAGCAATACGGCGACTGGTGCGGCATAAAACGAATCTTGCGCGCTTCCAGCTGCTGTCGCAGGCAGTGCGGGTCGAACACTTCCAGCTTGCTGGCCATTACCTGTACCAGCAACTGCTCCAGGCGCAGCCACACCGCCTGTTTTTCCTCGGCGCTATAGCCATTCCACTGGATCACCTCGTGGTGATAGCGCTTGCAGCCCCGACAGACCAGGTCACCGTAGACGGTGGAGCACAGGCCGACGCAAGGGGTTTTGATGGTTTGGTTGGGCATAAAGGCTTGCTTGCAAAGTCTATGGATCACCAATAGCCAATGTGGGAGCGGGCTTGCCCGCGATAGCTGTGTGTCAGTGGGTACATCCGTGACTGATACAGCGCTATCGCGAGCAAGCCCGCTCCCACATTTATTGGTTCGTGTGGATTCAGTCCCAGCTCAGCGCGCCGCCGGTCTGGTACTCGATCACACGGGTCTCGAAGAAGTTCTTCTCTTTCTTCAAGTCCATGATCTCGCTCATCCACGGGAACGGGTTGGTCGTGCCTGGGTACTCTTCCTTCAAGCCGATCTGCGACAGGCGACGGTTCGCGATGAACTTCAGATAGTCTTCCATCATCGCCGCATTCATGCCCAACACCCCACGAGGCATGGTATCCCGCGCATATTCGATCTCCAACTGAGTCCCTTGCAGAATCATCTGGGTCGCTTCTTCCTTCATCTCGGCATCCCACAGGTGCGGGTTTTCGATTTTGATCTGGTTGATCACGTCGATACCGAAGTTCAGGTGCATCGACTCATCGCGCAGGATGTACT
>NZ_WJZM01000123.1:0-1540 GCF_021609545.1 Pseudomonas sp. PA-1-6B | reverse complement strand
GCGCAGCGCTCCCGCTTTTATTGGGGCCGCTGCGCAGCCCGGCGCGAGCAAGCTCGCTCGCCACAGGTTATTGATGCCTAGTTCGCATTCCGGCACAGGCATTGCTTTATCCATTCACCCCCCGGAAAACAGGAGCATACGTTACCCCCCGACCCAGAGCCGCCCCCATAAGAAAGTAAGGACCAGGCCTGTTGGCACCTTCAGCCACGGGCTCATAAAAACATGCGTTTTTTTAAGCGGCAGTGCCACCCAAAGCCACACTGGGCACTGACAAGGTACTGGAATGGCTCGATCTTTCTTCGATGAAATGAATGACGCAAACGGCGTATGCCGTGCGCACTATCAGGACTTCTCTCGCTGGCTGGCCAATACGCCGCCGGAACTGCTGGCCCAGCGTCGCCGTGAAGCGGATTTGCTGTTCCATCGCGCCGGGATCACCTTCACCCTGTATGGCGACGAACAAGACACCGAACGCCTGATTCCCTTCGACATCATTCCCCGCAGCATCCCCGCCAGTGAATGGAGCCTGATCGAGCGTGGCTGCATCCAGCGGGTCAATGCACTGAACATGTTTCTCGCCGACATCTACCACGACCAACGCATCATCAAGGCCGGGATCATTCCGGCAGAGCAGGTGCTGGGCAACGAGGGCTATCAGAAGGCGATGGTCGGCCTGGATCTGCACCGCGACATTTACTCGCACATCTCCGGTGTCGACCTGGTGCGCGACGGTGACGGCACTTACTACGTGCTCGAAGACAACCTGCGCACCCCCAGCGGCGTGAGCTACATGCTCGAAGACCGCAAGATGATGATGCGGCTGTTCCCGGAAGTCTTCGCCAAGCAGCGCATTGCACCCGTGGACCACTACCCCAACCTGTTGCTCAAGACCCTCAAGAGCGCCAGCCGCCTCGATAACCCGAATGTGGTGGTGTTGACGCCTGGGCGCTTCAACAGCGCCTTCTTCGAACACGCGTTCCTTGCCCGGGAAATGGGCGTGGAGCTGGTGGAAGGTGCCGATCTGTTCGTGCACGATCTCAAGGTGTTCATGCGCACCACCGACGGCCCCAAGCCCGTGGACGTGATCTACCGGCGCATTGACGACGCCTTCCTCGACCCCCAAGCGTTCAACCCCGAGTCGATGCTCGGCGTGCCGGGGTTGGTGGCGGCTTACTGCGCCGGCAATGTGGTACTGGCCAACGCCATCGGCACCGGGGTGGCTGACGACAAGTCGATCTATCCCTATGTACCGGCGATGATCCGCTTCTACCTGGACGAGGAACCGATCCTGCAGAACGTGCCGACCTTCCAATGCCGCAAGCCCGATGAGCTGTCTCATGTGCTGGCCAACCTCGAGCAGTTGGTGGTCAAGGAAACCCAGGGCTCCGGCGGCTACGGCATGCTGGTGGGCCCGGCGTCGACGGCCGCCGAGATCGAAGACTTCCGCCAGCGCATCAAGGCCCGTCCCTGACCCTTATACACATCTGACGCTTCCGACGACGCCACCATACACTCTCTCATCTCACGCGAGGTCTTATCA
>NZ_WJZM01000122.1:0-1567 GCF_021609545.1 Pseudomonas sp. PA-1-6B | reverse complement strand
CGAAAGTGAGCCGCCGTCAGGGCGGAACCCTAAGTGGCCGTTACCGCAGGAATGGATATGTACACGGTCCAACTGTGTTGACTGTCAGGCCGTCTTCGCAGGCAAGCCAGCTCCCACATTTGGATCGCGGTGCGTCAGCTCGATCAGCGTCGGTTGTCAGTCCGTCCCGGGAGCAAGCTCCCTCGCCACAGGTCCAGCGGCGCGCCGAAGTTGTGTAGATACCTATGGCAATCACCAGCCTCTGGTGGCCGGGCAGACTGTCTTTGTCTTCGCCACCGGGGCGAAACAGGCTGACCCGTAACAAATTGAGAGCATACGAAACAGAATTATTTTGAATAAAACTGTACCGCACTGCCATGACACTGATTAATAAATCACTTGCCCTCTCTTAAATTTCGATAAGACTGCCCCTTACGCCATTCATATCAAGAAACATACGGAGCAGACTTATCTTTAAATAAGCCTGCCCCGCATCACCCTCCCTATCATCATAAAAGATGCAGGTAAATATTATCAATTTGTAAAGAACCAAGATTGGCGTCGTCTGTATCAAATACCAGCGAAACGCGTATAGATTTTCCTGAAGATTGTGTTCCCGCGGTAAAGGTCCCAATATATATGAACCACGCCCCCAGATTAGTATGATATGCCTTATATTGCGCATCCTCCACTAGCACCGTCGCAATGTAATTGGAACTGACGCGTTTCACTTCAAACGAGAAACTATACCTCCTGCCGGGCTGCAAATTGCTATAGTATTTATCCAGCCTTACTCTATAAGTGGAATCGCGCTTCAGCCCCAGGTCCAAGTAATAATTACCCTCTAGCAATTTAACTTCAGCTGATTGGCCAAAAGACATACTCCAGCCATTCATACTATAATTATTAAATGTCGTAAGATCATAAAAAGTGGCGGGTTTAACAAGAAAATACAGTGCATGTGGAAAGTAAAGTCTACCGATATGATCAGAAGTAAGTTTCGTGCTGAAATTCATTTGAAGAAGGGTGTTAAGGTCCAATTTCTTCAAGAAAAATTCATAACTTAAAGTAACTTCCCACCACCCTTGGCTGACCCACGTTGGATTCACCTTCGAGCTGCCACCATTCCAAATTTTAAGATTAAAAGGGGCTCCCCCCGAAACACCTCGGAGTTCAAGATATACCTCTGAACCAGAAGTGATAAACGGCCAGGTGCCGATCCGAATTGTCCTATTCGCCGTATCGCTTGAAAGATCCAATATTTTGGTTTGCGGGTCCGCCTCATTGATACGGACAATAGTATTGTCCAGCACGGTTGCCGGAATCGGCGTCACCGTCACCGTCAACACCTGGGACGATACAACCTTGCCGTTGCGGGTCACGTCGTACTTAAGGGTGAACTTAGTGTTGTAAGAAAACACGTTGGCGGCAATCGCGGCCTTGGTAATATCGAACGTGGCTTTGCCCGTCGCTACCCCATTCTTGGCCGGGATCACCGGAGAACCCGCTCCGGCCGTGCCCACCATCGTCACCTTGATGCTGTCTGTGGTGTACATCGGTGTGTACTCCACCGACACCGTACCGCCGT
>NZ_WJZM01000121.1:0-1776 GCF_021609545.1 Pseudomonas sp. PA-1-6B | reverse complement strand
TAATATCGAACGTGGCTTTGCCCGTCGCTACCCCATTCTTGGCCGGGATCACCGGAGAACCCGCTCCGGCCGTGCCCACCATCGTCACCTTGATGCTGTCTGTGGTGTACATCGGTGTGTACTCCACGGACACCGTGGCGCCGTTTTGTGCATTCAACGGCGCCAGGGTAACTGAGGTACCCGTCCCCGTGGCCTGGATCAACTTGGGAACAGGGAATTCTGCCGGGAGTGTATTGACGGTGTACTCCACCACCGGAAAGCTGATCGCCTCGGCTTCAACCTTGCTAAGACTGACGGCGGCTTTGAATTCCATGCTCAATTTTGTGCCATGGCCCAACCCATCGAGGTAAGTGCGCAACAGGCGATATTCATAACGGCCTTGGGCAACCCAGTTCGGATTGACATACGAGCTGTTGATATTGAACAGCGTCAGATCATGAGCAACATTAGCGGCTGTTCTACCAAAAAACTTCAACGAGACCGGATAAGGGGCGGTGATAAACGGCCAGGTGCCGACATGCGCCATCGCGTTGCCGACGAAGCTATCCAGGTCCAGCACCTTTGTCGCACTATTGGCCTCGTTGAGCCTGATGACCGTCTTGGCCAGCTCCGATTGCGGTATCGGCCTCACGGTCACCGTCAAGGTTGCCGACGTGACCGAGACACCCGCACGGGTTACCACGTATTGGTATTTCACCGTGGTGGCCTGGTCACGAATATTCGCCGCTATCGCCGCCCTGGAAATATCGAACACCACCTTCTGCAAGGTCTCATTGCCTGGCTTGGCCGGGATATCCGGCGAACCGCCATTGCCGGCGCCTACCATGCTGGCTTTGATCGAGTCGCCGTTGCGCATGCCCACGTAGCTCACCACCAATTGGGTGCCCTGTTGCACCTTAAGGGGTTCCAGGTCGGCGGTGTCGGGGCCGGTGGTTTGCGCTTCAAGCAAGGTCGGCGACGGCAGTTCGCCCACGCCACGGCTGATCAGCACCTCAGTGATCTGTGAGTAACGCGGCATCGCCTCATCAGCGCGTGTCAGCGTATAGAACACCGTCACCGACTCATCCAGGTTGTTCTCCACATAGTATTTTTCGATGTCGTGGGTGGTGGTGGCGCCATTCACGGCCACTTGCACTGGCACTTCGGTGCGGGCGCCCCGGCCAAGCCAGTACATGCGGATCCAGTCGCCGCGCAGTGTTTCGCCAAACGGTGCAAACACGGTGGCGTAGGTATCTACATAATCCGGATTCAACTGGCCGCTGACCGCCTTGTCGACAATCGGCTTGGGCATCGTACGCTTGATCTGACCCACCACGATCTGCAACCGCAGGGACTCCTGCGGGCGGCCGTCGGGCCGGGTGTGGGCATAAAACACGTCGGTCAGGTGGCCGTCAAAACGCAGCAGTTCCTCGCGGTATATCGTAAACAACAAATCCCCACCGGCCGTGGGCGGAATATCGTCGACTTCGCGGCCGATGCGATGCTCGATGGTGTTATCGGCGCTGCTGACCCGGAAGATGACTTCGATATAACCGTCCTTCGGCCAGCTCCCTTGAAGGGGGAAGCGTACGGTCGCGTTGACATCCGGCTCGATATGGCCGCCCAGGTCCTCGTCTATCGTCGGTGCCGGCCACCTGACGACTTGCCCAACGACGTCCAGATAGAGCTTTTCGGAAGGCTGTTGCACCGCGCCATTCTGATACAGGGCATGCACACTCGCGCGGCCTTCGGCAATCGCGCTCACCAGCGCGTTGGGAACCTCAAAGGTATAAAGGC
>NZ_WJZM01000120.1:0-1800 GCF_021609545.1 Pseudomonas sp. PA-1-6B | reverse complement strand
TACGTCGAAAACCACGGCCTCGCTCAAGAAAGGCGCTGATGGCGGAAAGCTTGAATTGCGTCGTGTATTTGCTCATGAAAAAGCCCCAGGAGTTGGATGGGTGTCCAACTTCTGGGGCGCACTTCAGACCGCCATCGCAGGCAAGCCAGCTCCCACACGGGTTCTGCGACACGACTTTGCAGCCCCGCCCGGCAGCGGGCACTAGGCAAGCGCCCCGTCAGCCGCTACATTGGCCGACTTGCGCCTGCCTTTCAGGCCCACCTGTCACCCCTATTGAACACACGGAACCTGCAAAACCCCATCATGGACCCTTCCCCTGGCATTACCCTCGCTACACTCTTCGCCGATTTCGGCATGATTCTTTTTGCACTGATCCTGGTACTGCTCAACGGTTTCTTCGTTGCGGCGGAATTTGCCATGGTCAAACTGCGCGCCACCCGCGTCGAGGCCATCGCCCATAAGAACGGCTGGCGCGGGCAGATCCTGCGTACCGTGCACAGCCAGCTCGACGCCTACCTGTCGGCTTGTCAGCTGGGCATCACACTGGCGTCCCTGGGTCTGGGCTGGGTCGGTGAACCGGCCTTTGCGCACATCCTCGAGCCGATGCTGGGCGCGGTCGGGGTGCAGTCGCCTGAAGTGATCAAGGGCGTGTCGTTCTTTGCCGCCTTCTTCGTGATTTCCTACCTGCACATCGTGGTCGGTGAGTTGGCCCCAAAATCCTGGGCGATTCGCAAACCCGAGTTGCTGTCGCTGTGGACGGCCGTGCCGCTGTACCTGTTCTACTGGGCGATGTACCCGGCCATCTACCTGCTCAACGCCAGTGCCAACGCCATCCTGCGTATCGCTGGCCAAGGCGAGCCTGGCCCGCACCATGAGCACCATTACAGCCGCGAAGAACTCAAGCTGATCCTGCACTCCAGCCGTGGCCAGGACCCCAGCGACCAAGGCATGCGCGTACTGGCCTCCGCCGTGGAAATGGGCGAGCTGGAAGTGGTGGACTGGGCCAACTCCCGGGAAGACCTGGTGACCCTGGACTTCAACGCCCCGCTCAAGGAAATCCTCGCGCTGTTCCGTCGCCATAAATTCAGCCGTTACCCGGTGTATGACGCGGTGCGCAACGAGTTTGTCGGCTTGCTGCACATCAAGGATTTGCTGCTGGAACTGGCGGCCCTGGACCATATCCCCGAATCGTTCAACCTGGCCGAATTGACCCGCCCGCTGGAACGCGTATCGCGGCATATGCCGTTGTCGCAACTGCTGGAGCAGTTCCGCAAAGGCGGCGCGCACTTCGCCCTGGTGGAGGAAGCTGACGGCAAGATCATCGGCTACCTGACCATGGAAGACGTGCTGGAAGTGCTGGTGGGGGATATCCAGGACGAACACCGCAAGGCCGAGCGCGGCATCCTCGCCTACCAGCCCGGCAAACTGCTGGTGCGTGGCGACACGCCGTTGTTCAAGGTGGAGCGCCTGCTGGGCGTCGACCTGGACCACATCGAAGCCGAAACCCTGGCCGGCCTGATCTACGACACGCTCAAACGCGTGCCGGAAGAAGAAGAAGTGCTGGAAGTTGAAGGCTTGCGGATCATCATCAAGAAGATGAAAGGGCCGAAGATCGTGTTGGCCAAGGTGCTGTTGCTGGACTGACTGCAAGCGCAGTGCTGTGTGTGGGAGCGGGCTTGATCTGGTCCAGTAATTTTGGACATTCTTATCGGTTTTCACGCCGCTAGCTTTTCCGCCGCTATCGGTGAGTGGTAACCGTTGTAACTGTGGCGCCTTACACTGTTGTAGCGCGCCACATAT